>DASUVU010000043.1:0-23034 GCA_036378815.1 Agromyces sp.
GCCCCGTGCGGGTGAGGATGACGCTCCAATCGTCTCGCGACAGCTGCACGGGTGAGTCGGGGTCGGCCATCGTCGCCTCCGGGTCGCTGGGTGCTGCGAGCATACGTGAGCCGACGGGCGGTGCGGCAGGGGTTGCGAGGACGGTCCTGAACGGTCGCGCGCGGTCAGCCGAGGTGTGCGTGCAGGAACCCGGCGACGCGCGCACGCAGTGCCTCGTCGAGGATGCCGATCGAGTGCAGGTCGCCGGGCACGACCGCGAGCTCCACGGGCACGCCGGCCGCGGCGAGGGCGGTCGCGAACCGTGTCGACTGACCGAGCGGAACGACCTCCTGCTCGGCGTGGCCGATGAAGACGGGCGGGTCGCTCGGGTCGAGGCGGCTCGCGGGCGAGGCATCCGTCGCCTGCGGACACGTGCCGACGCCCGCACCCGGCTCGCAGTCGAGGTAGTCGGCGACGATGCCCTGCAGCCAGGCCGAGGCGCCGTCGGCCACGAGCTCCACCGCCGTCAGCCCGAGCGGACCCGACAGTTCGGCGACCGCGGCGACGCGCGACCCCTCGTCGAGGGCTCCTTCGCCCGTGGCGCCGAGCAGGGCGGCGAGGTTGCCGCCGGCGGATCCGCCGAACGCGCCGATGCGCGCCGCGTCGATGCCGAACTGCTCGGCCTGCTCCGGTGCGCGCAGCCATTCCACGGCGAGCGCCACGTCGTCGAGCGCCGCCGGGAAGCGCACGTCGGGAACGAGTCGATAGTTGACGGATGCCGCGACGAACCCCTCGCTGGCGAGCCACAGGCAGACGTTGCGCCAGTCGGCGTTCGCCTTGTCGCCGCGTGCCCAGCTGCCGCCGTGGATGGAGACGACCGCCGGTCGAGCCGCGGACCCGGGCGGGGGCATGCAGATGTCGAGGGTGAGCAGCGTGCCGTCCTCACGGGTGCCGTACTCGAGGTCGGCGAGCACCTCGAGGCCGGCCGGCGGGGTGAACGTGCGGATGCCGACGGTCTCGGCAGTGGAGACCTCGCTCGCGGCATCCGGACCCGTCGGATCGATCTCGCGTAACTGCGTATGGAATCCAGAGAGCGCGACCACGCCGACGACGGCCGCGAGTGCGGCCAGCGCGGCCAGGGCGATCCGCCTGGCGCGGATGCCGGAGCCGCCTGTGATTCGGGTCGATGTCACACCGGGCTCCGGGTCAGGGGTGCAGTGATGCTAACCCGGCGGCGACCTACCGCAAAGTCTTGGCGAAGCAGACCGAGTGCGGCTCGCCGACGTACTGCCCGAACTGCGGGATCTGCCGGTATCCGTGACGCGTGTAGAGGGCCTGGGCGGCGTGATGCAGGTCGCCGGTCTCGAGCACGACCTCGCGGATGCCGCGGGCCGCCGCGTCGGCCTCGATCCGGCCCAGCAGGGCGCCCGCGACGCCGCGCCGGCGTACCTCGGAGTCGACGAACATGCGCTTGAGCTCGCCGCGAGCGGGTGGGGCATCCGACGCGGTCTCGACATCGACCACGAGGGCCGCGATGCCGACGGCGCGATCCCCGTCGCGTGCGACGTAGAACGTGACCTCGGGGCGCTCGAGGGCCGCCATGTCGAGCAGGAAGTTGCTCTCGGGCGGGTACAGGCGCTGCGCGTCGGCGCTGCTGTCGTCGAGGAGGCGTTCGACCTCGGGCTGGCGCGGGGGCTCGACCGAGATGGCGACAGGAGGGTGCTGGCGATCCACGCCGCGAGCGTATGCGATACGGATTTCGCGCGTGTTACGAGAGGACTGAACGGATGCCGCGTGCGGCACATTCACAGGCCGTTTCCGGTATCGTGGCCGAGTCGGTTCTGGACACCGCGCCGTGCGCGGATGGGTTTGTGAGTTCTAAGGGCCGGTTCCGAGGCGTTCGGCCTCGGATAGTCACCGTATGTGAACGGCCCCGGTCGACGTTGTTCCGGGTTCTCAGACCTGCCGTGCGCTTCGCGCGCCGGCGGGCCTGCCATGTACTCCAGTACAACCCAGGAAGTGTCACCCATGCCCAAGAACAAGAAGCCCGCCGGCGGACGACCGGCCAAGAACTTCGACCCGTCGTACGCGAGGGGCGGCCGCAAGGGCGGCCCTGCTCGCTCGGGGTCGGCCAAGCCGGGCTCGCGCAGCGCCGGCCACCGCGGCTACCGCTCCGAGGAGTCGGACGCTCCGCGCAAGGAGCGTTGGTCGCGCGACGAGCGTGTCGCTGCCGGCCGCACACCCCACCGGGCCCTTCGCGAGGGTCGCGACGACCGCCCGCAGCGCGATCAGAGTGAGCGTCCTGCTCGCCGCTTCGACCGCGACGATCGGGCACCCCGCTCGTTCGACCACAACGACCGCAGCGACCGCAACGACCGTGGCGCCCGCAGCGACCGCGACCCCCGCTCGTACGACCGCAGCGACCGCAGCGACCGTGGTGCCCGCAGCGACCGCGCCCCCCGCTCGTACGACCGCAGCGACCGCAGCGATCGTCCGGCGCGTTCGTATGATCGCGGCGATCGCCCCGCTCGTCGCGAGTTCGACCGGACCGATCGTGCTCCTCGTCGCGACTTCGACCGCCCGGGCTTCCGGGATGCCGGGCGCCGTCAGTCGAGCTTCTTCCCCTCGAAGGACGCCGGTACTCGCCACGCGCCGTCCGAGGACGTGGTGCTCGAGCGTCTCGAGGCCGACGCCATCCAGGCCGACGCCGTCGAGGGCGTGACCTTCGGCGATCTCGGACTCGGTGCCAACATCGTGCGCGAGCTCGCGGAGCTCGGCGCGGAGCATCCGTTCCCCATCCAGGCCGCGACCATCCCCGCCGTGCTCGAGGGCCGCGACGTCCTCGGCCGCGGAAAGACCGGCTCGGGCAAGACCATCGCGTTCGGGGCGCCCACCGTGGAGCGCCTCATGAAGCGCTGGGCCGAGTCGGGCCCTTCGGCCGGCGCGGGAACCAAGCGCGTGAAGCGCGAGATGGGCCGTAAGCCTCGCGCGCTCATCCTCGCCCCCACCCGCGAGCTCGCCCTGCAGATCGATCGCACCGTGCAGCCGATCGCGCAGAGCGTCGGGCTGTTCACCACGCAGATCTACGGTGGCGTGCCGCAGGGCCGTCAGGTCGGCGCACTCCAGCGCGGTGTCGACATCGTGATCGGCACCCCGGGCCGCATCGAGGACCTCATCGAGCAGCGCCGCCTCGACCTCAGCGAGGTCGAGATCACGGTGATCGACGAGGCCGACCACATGTGCGACCTCGGGTTCCTCGAGCCGGTGCAGCGCATCATCCGCCGGACCTCCGAAGGCGGGCAGAAGCTGCTGTTCTCGGCGACCCTGGACTCGGGCGTTGCCACGCTCGTCGACGAGTTCCTCGTCGACCCCGCCGTGCACGAGGTCGCCGGCGAAGACCAGGCGTCCTCGTCCATCGAGCACCGCGTGTTCGTGATCGGCAACCACGAGAAGCGCGACATCGTCGCCGAGCTGGCGAACCGCGAGGGCAAGACCCTCGTGTTCTCGCGCACGCGGGCGTTCGCCGAAGACCTCACCGAGCACCTCGAGGACTACGGCATTCGCGCCGTCGCGCTGCACGGCGACCTCAACCAGTCGCGCCGCACGCGCAACCTGCAGCAGCTGACGTCGGGTCGAGTGAACGTGCTCGTGGCGACGGATGTCGCGGCCCGCGGCATCCACGTCGACGACATCGACCTCGTGATCCAGGCCGACGCGCCCGACGAGTACAAGACGTACCTGCACCGCGCCGGACGCACCGGCCGCGCCGGAAAGGCGGGACGCGTCGTGACGCTCATTCCGCGGAGCCGCCAGCGACGCATGAGCGAGCTGCTCGGCCGTGCCGAGATCGAGGTCGACTTCGTCGATGTCCGCCTCGGCGACGACCTGCAGGGGGAACTCGCGGCAACGCCTCGCTGACGCGGCGCCGCAACAGGTGCGTGTCGCGCGAGTAGCATGAGCGCGACGCGGCCCGCCGCCGTGCGTTCACGGTCGGGTGGAGCGCGAGACGTGGGGGCTCATGATGAGTGACGACCGCAACGCACCGGCGACCGACCCCAGCACGCCGGGGGCGCCGGCTCCGACCTCCGGCCCGCAGCCGGTGAGCCGCACGACGTTGCTCTGGTTCGGCGTCGCGATCGTCGCCCTGTCGTTCGTCGCGGCGTTCCTCGGATCCTGGTTGGCTCGCTCGGGCGACACCACCGAGGCGGCCCCCACGCCCACCCCGACCGTGTCGGAGGTCGACGAGGCCGCATACGAGGACGCGATCGAGGAGATCCTCCCCGCCGGCTCGGCCGTGCGCGCGGGCACGGGAGTTCCGGAGTCGGGCAAGGGGTACGAGGGTGATGTGTACATCGACATCTCGACGTCCGACGTCTACCTGTTCCGCGACGGCGAGTGGGAGCTCGTCGGGAACATCCGCACCGAGGCGGCTGAGAATCTCACGGGGGTGCCGGGTCCGGCCGGGAAGCCCGGAGCCCCGGGTGAACAGGGTGCGCAGGGCGCACAGGGTAAGCAGGGCGCGCAGGGTGAGCAGGGTGCGCAGGGTGAGCCCGGGACGCCCGGCACCCAGGTGAGCCTCGGCGTCGGAGTGCCCGACCCCTCCACGTGCACGACCGACGGCGACATCTACATCGACACCGGCACGGTGCAGTTCTACGAGTGCTCCGGTGGCGCCTGGGCGCTGTTCGGCCCCGCGCCGGCGCCGCCCGCCTCGCCCGAGCCGCCCGCCGAGGGCTGAGCCCCAGGAGTACGGCCGGGGCCCGAGGTCGCCGAGCGCGACTCCGCGACGGGGGCGGGATGTGCCAGAATTACTTCCTGAACGATCGGTAAGGTATTCCGAGAATCGACAGCGTGGTCAGGAGTGAGCATGGCGGAGGCCTATCTCGTCGGCGGAGTTCGCACGCCGGTCGGTCGCTACGGCGGAGCGCTCGCGAGCGTACGGCCCGACGACCTCGCCGCGCTGGTCGTCGGCGAACTCGTGCGGCGCACCGAACTCGATCGCGCCGGTGAGCTCGGGGCGATCGACGAGGTCATCCTCGGCGGGGCGAACCAGGCCGGCGAAGACAATCGGAACGTCGCGCGGATGTCGGTGCTGCTCGCCGGTCTTCCCGACGAGGTGCCCGGCATCACCGTGAACCGCCTCTGCGCATCGGGCATGTCGGCGATCACGATGGCCGCACAGGCGATCCGCGCGGGCGACGCTGACCTCATCATCGCCGGCGGCGTCGAGTCGATGACCCGTGCCCCATGGGTGCAGGCCAAGCCCGACAAGGCCTGGGCGCGCCCCGGCGCTGCGTACGACACATCGATCGGCTGGCGCTTCCCGAACCCGACGCTGCTGGCGCGCGACAAGGCGACGTACGCCATGCCCGAGACGGCAGAGGAGGTCGCGCGCGTCGACGGCATCACTCGCGAGGAGGCCGACCAGTTCGCGCTGCGATCGCAGCAGCGGGCGGCCGCGGCCATCGCCGCCGGCCGGTTCGAGGCCGAGATCGTCGGCGTGCAGACGCACAAGGGCGAGGTGCTCGTCGACGAGGGTCCACGCCCCGAGTCGACCATGGAGGCGCTCGCAAAGCTGCGGCCGGTCGTGCACGGCGGGTCGGTGGTCACGGCGGGCAATTCGAGCGCGCTCAACGACGGGGCATCCGCGATCCTCGTTGCGAGTGCCTCAGCGGTCGAACGATAAGGGCTCACGCCGCGCGCGCGCGTCGTGGTCGGCACCTCGGCGGGTCTCGCGCCCGAGATCATGGGCCTCGGCCCGGTGCCCGCGACGGAAAAGGCGCTCGAGCGATCCGGCATCGATCTCGACGACATCGGGTCGGTCGAGCTCAACGAGGCGTTCGCCACGCAGTCCATCGCGTGCATCCGCCGGCTCGGGCTCGATGACGCGCGGGTGAACGCCGACGGCGGAGCGATCGCCCTGGGGCATCCGCTCGGCTCGTCGGGCGCACGCCTCGTCGTGACGCTGCTCGGCCGCATGGAGCGCGAGGACTCGCGTTACGGACTCGCGACCATGTGCGTCGGGGTCGGGCAGGGCACGGCGCTCATCGTGGAGCGCGTGTGATGGAGACGGTGCCACTCGCGTCGACGGGCTCGGCGAGCACGCCGCTGCGCGTCGAGCGGTTCGACGATCGGATCGTCGCGACCCTCGATCGGCCCGACAAGCGCAACGCGATCGACCAGGCCACGATCGATGCGCTGCACCTGCTGTGCGCCGAGCTCGAGGCGATTCCCCGGATCCTCATCATGACGGGGGCCGGGGGCGTGTTCGCGTCCGGCGCCGACATCGCGCAGCTTCGGGAGCGGCGGGCGGATGACGCACGGCGCGGCATCAACGCGAACGCCTTCATCCGCGTGGCCCAGCTGCCGATGCCCGTGATCGCAGCCCTCGACGGGTACGCGCTCGGCGGCGGGGCGGAGCTCGCCTACGCCGCCGACATCCGCATCGCGACGCCGCGCCTGAAGATCGGCAACCCCGAGACCGGGCTCGGGATCATCGCCGCCGCCGGAGCCACCTGGCGCCTGAAGGAGATCGTCGGCGAGGCGCGCGCGGCCGACCTGCTGCTCACCGGGCGCACGATCGGTGCCGACGAGGCCCGCGGCATCGGGCTCGTGACCGAGCTGCATCCCGTCGACGAGCTGCTCACCGCGGCCCATGCGATCGCAGATCGGATCGCCCGCAACGACCGATCGGCCACGATCGCCACGAAGCGCGTCATGCGGGCGCCCCGGTCGCAGCATCCCGCGGTGGAACTCGAGGCGCAGGCCGAGCTCTTCGAGAGCCCCGAGAAGATGCGGCGCATGACCGAGTTCCTCGAGCGGAGGCAGAAGTGAGCGACGCAACCGGCACCGGACCCGTCGAGATGCGTCGGGCGACGAGCGGCGCCCCGTCCGACGTCGGCGTGCTCGGCGGCGGCCGCATGGGCGCGGGCATCGCGCACGCGTTCCTCCTCGCCGGTTCGCGAGTGACGGTCGTCGAGCGCGATGCGGATGCCGCGAAGGCGGCGTCTTCCCGCGTGCTCGAGTCGGTCGCGGCATCCGTCGACCGTGGCACGGCGCACGAAGACGCGGGCGTCATCGGCGCACGCTTCGCCACGAGCACGAACGTCGACGACTTCGCCGGCTGCGACCTCGTCATCGAGGCGGTGCCCGAAGACCTCGAACTGAAGATCGATGCCCTCACCCGCGTCGAGTCGGTGCTCGCGCCGACGGCCGCCCTCGCGTCGAACACGTCGTCGATCTCGATCGACCAGCTCGCGGCCCTGCTCGATCGGCCCGACCGGTTCCTCGGCATGCACTTCTTCAACCCCGTGCCGGCGTCGGCGCTCGTCGAGATCGTGTGCGGCGGCGGGACCGATGGGACGCTCCTTGCGGAGGCTCGCGAGTGGGTCGACGCGATCGGCAAGACCCCGATCGTCGTGACGGATGCCCCGGGGTTCGCCTCCTCGCGGCTGGGCGTCGCGCTGGGGCTCGAGGCGATCCGCATGCTCGAAGACGGCGTCGCGTCCGCCGAGGACATCGACAAGGCCATGACCCTCGGCTACAAGCATCCGGTCGGGCCGCTGCGCCTGACCGACATCGTCGGCCTCGACGTGCGGCTCGGCATCGCCGAGTACCTCTCGAACACGCTCGGCGAGCGCTTCGCGCCGCCGGCGCTGCTGCGCCGCCTCGTCGCCGAGGGCAAGCTCGGCCGCAAGACCGGTGAGGGCTTCTACCTGTGGGATGCCCCCTGACCAACCACCGAAGGGTCTCGAGACGGCGCTTCGCGCCTCCTCGACCTGCAGACATGACCAAGGAGACCACACGATGAACGAGATTCTGCCCAGCTTTGTCAACGGGGCATGGTGGACCCCCGATGCCTCGGCCGTGACATCAGCGACCGAGGTGCGCGACGCATCGACCGGTGAGCTGATCGCACGGGTGAGCACGGAGGGGCTCGACCTGGGAGGCGCGCTCGAGTACGCCCGGACGGTCGGCCAGCGAAGCCTCGGCGAGCTGACGTTCCACCAGCGGGCGGTGCTGCTGAAGCAGATGGCCCTGGCGCTCACGGAACGCAAGGCCGAGCTCTACGAGCTGTCGGCGCGCACGGGCGCCACGAAGCAGGACTCGTGGGTCGACATCGACGGCGGCATCGGCGTGCTGTTCACGTACTCGTCGAAGGGTCGGCGGGAGATGCCGAACGGCAAGGTCTACGTCGACGGCCCGGTCGAGAACCTCTCGAAGGACGGCTCATTCCTCGGGCGGCATATCTACACTCGCCTGCCCGGCGTCGCCGTGCAGATCAACGCGTTCAACTTCCCCGTGTGGGGTTCGCTCGAGAAGTTCGCCCCCGCGTTCCTCGCCGGTGTGCCCACGCTCGTGAAGCCCGCGACGCCGACCGGGTACGTCGCCGAGCACTACGTGCGGATCCTCGTGGAATCCGGCCTGCTGCCCGACGGGTCGCTGCAGCTCGTGTCGGGCAGCGTGCCCGACCTCTTCGATCACCTGCGACTCGGGGACCTGGTGGCGTTCACGGGCTCGGCGTCGACCGCCGAGAAGCTGCGGCAGCACGAGGCCGTGCAGACCGGCGGAGTGCGGTTCACGGTCGAGACGGACTCGATCAATGCCAGCGTCCTCGGCACCGATGCCACGTCGGGCACGCCCGAGTTCGACGCGTACGTGAAGCAGCTCGTCGTCGAGATGACGTCGAAGGCGGGGCAGAAGTGCACGGCGATCCGGCGTGCGATCGTGCCGGCGGCATCCGTCGACGACGTCGTGGAGGCGGTGCGCGCCCGCATCGCCGAGCGCGTCGTGCTCGGCGACCCGCGCGCTGAGGGCGTCACGATGGGACCGCTCGCCTCGACGGCGCAGCGCGACGAGGTGCTGCGCCAGGTCGGCAAGCTCGAGGATGGGGGCGGCGAGCTCGTGATCGGCTCGACGGATGCCCCGAGCGTCATACGAGCGGACGGCGAGACCGGTGAGGCATCCGAGGGTGCCTTCGTCTCGCCCATGCTGCTGCGATTCCCGGATGCCTCGAGCCCGGCGCTGCACCAGGTCGAGGCGTTCGGACCCGTGGCGAGCGTCGTCGGATACGACTCGCTCGATGAGGCCGCCGCGCTGGTGGCGCGGGGCGGCGGTTCGCTCGTGACCAGCGTCGCGACGCACGACCCCGAGGTCGCGATGCAGCTTGCGACGGGCATCGCGGCGTACAACGGCCGCGTGCTGTTCCTCGATCGCGACGACGCCCGCAGCTCCACGGGTCACGGGTCGCCCGTGCCGCACCTGGTGCACGGCGGTCCGGGTCGCGCGGGCGGCGGCGAGGAGCTCGGCGGCATCCGTGCGGTGCTGCACCACATGCAGCGCACGGCGGTGCAGGGTTCGCCCGAGATGCTGACAGCGCTCACGGGCGTGTGGCATCAGGGCGCCGCATCGCAGCCCGACGGCGAGCACCCGTTCCGCAAGTCGCTCGCGGAGCTGCGGCTCGGCGACCAAGTGGTGTCGGCGTCGCGTACGGTCACGCTCGACGACATCGAGACGTTCGCCGAGTTCACGGGCGACACGTTCTACGCGCACATGGACGAGGAGGCCGCCGCCGCGAACCCGTTCTTCCCCGGCCGGGTCGCGCACGGCTACCTGCTCGTGTCGTGGGCGGCGGGGCTCTTCGTCGACGCCGCGCCCGGGCCGGTGCTCGCGAACTCCGGCCTCGAGAATCTGCGCTTCATCACCCCGGTGTCGCCCGGGGACGCGATCCGCGTGGAGCTGACGGCGAAGCAGATCACCCCACGTGAGACCGACGAGTACGGCGAGGTGCGCTGGGACGCCGTGTTGAAGAACCAGAACGACGAGCTCGTTGCGACCTACGACGTGCTCACGCTCGTCGCGAAGGAGCAGGCACCGGTCGCATGACGCGCGTCGGCGCGAGTGTCTCGTCGCAGAATCGGTCGACTTGACGACAAGTCGACCAGCGTCAGCGTCTGTCGTGTCGGCTCACGCCGCTCGCGCGGCATGGGGAAGGACCCTGGTCGTGGGGAGAGCCGGTACTCCGGCACTCCGGCACTCCGGCACTTCGGTACTCCCGTACTCCGGTACTCCGGTACCGAGTCTTCAGACAGAACCATCTTCAGACAGAACCATCTTCAGACAGAACCATTGGTCGGAACGAGGCTCGGGCCGCTGAGCGGGCTGATCGGGCCGCTGCTCGGGTCGCGGTTCGGGCCGGGTACGCGTCAGCCGCGGAGCGCCAGCACGAAGGGCAGCACGTCGGTCGCGCCGGCCGCGCGGAGGGTGCGTGCGGCAACGGTGAGCGTCCAGCGGCTGTCGGCCTGATCGTCGACGAGGAGCACGCCGCCTGCGGGCACGTCGAGCCCGTCGGCACTGAACCGATCCCAGAGGCCGGCGAGCCGGAAGGCGCTGTTGCCGCCGGGCTGCCCGGTGGGGCCGCCACCCGCGAACGCGAGCGCGCCGACGTACGGCAGGCGCCCGACGTCGGCGAGACCGCGCGCCAGCGACTCGACGAGCTGCGGACGCGATCTCGAGGGCATCGAGACGACCGCGGTGGGCCGTTCGGCCCAGCCCCACTCGGCGAGCACGCGTACACAGGCCGCGAGAACCTGCGGTGACACCGGCCCGTCGGGCGTGCCCGGCGCGAACAGCTCGCGCAGCGTGCCGCCCCACCCGAGGTCGGTCAGTCGCGCGAGCGCGCGACCTTCGGTCGCCCGCTCGTCGAGTGCGATGCGGCCCTTCGCGGGCACGCCGAGTCGGTCGGCGCCCGTCGGCCACATGGCGCGCGGCTCGATCGGAACACCGACGCGATCGAGCGCGGCGCTCGCGGCATCCGCGGCGCCGTCGGCGAGGCCACCCGGGTACCAGACGCCCGCGCAGTTGTCGCACCGGCCGCAGGGCGCCGCCGTCTCGTCATCGAGCGATCGCTGCAGGAACGCCATGCGGCATCCGTCGGTCTGCTCGTAGTCGATCATGTGCTGCTGCTCGGCCTCGCGTTCGGCGGCGATGCGTCCGTAGCGCTCGGCGTCGTAGGCCCACGGCTCGCCCGTGGCGACCCAGCCACCCTGCACGCGCCGCACGGCGCCGTCGACGTCGAGCACCTTCAGCAGCAGCTCGAGCGGGGTGCGGCGGATGTCGACCATCGCCTCGAGGGCGGGCGTCGAGGTCGGCGCATCGGAGAGTTCGTCGATGACACGGCGGGCCCGCTCCTCGTCGGGCATCGACGCGGTCGCGAAGTAGTGCCAGATCGCGCGGTCTTCGGGGCCGGGCAGGAGCAGCACGTCGGCGCTCTCGCTCGCGCGTCCGGCCCGGCCGACCTGCTGGTAGTAGGCGACGGGCGACGAGGGCGCCCCGAGATGCAGCACGAAGCCGAGGTCGGGCTTGTCGAACCCCATGCCGAGCGCGCTCGTCGCCACCAGCGCCTTGACCTCGTTGCGCTTGAGCATCCCCTCCGACTCCTCGCGCTCGTCGGGGTCGGTCTGACCGGTGTAGGCCCGCACGTCGTGCCCGCGCTCGCGAAGGAGCCGGGCGGTGTCGTTGGCCGCAGACACCGTGAGCGTGTAGATGATGCCCGATCCGGGCAGATCGTCGAGGTGGCTGAGGAGCCAGGCCAGCCTCGATGTCGCGTCGGGCAGCCGCAGCACCCCGAGCCGCAGCGACCTGCGGGCGAGCGGCCCGCGGATCGTGAGCACGTCGCCGGCGCCGCCGAGCTGCTCCGCGACATCCGCCACCACCCGGCTGTTCGCCGTCGCCGTCGTGGCGAGCACCGGCACCGCGGCGGGCATCTGCGCGATGAGGTCGCGCAGGCGCCGGTAGTCGGGCCTGAAGTCGTGCCCCCAGTCGCTGATGCAGTGGGCCTCGTCGACGACGAGCATGCCGATGCGTCGCACGAGCGCCGGCAGCTGCTGCTCGCGGAACGACGGGTTGTTGAGCCGCTCGGGTGACACGAGCAGCACGTCGACCTCGTCGCGGTCGAGCCGCCGCAGCACCTCGCTCCACTCATGGGGATTCGTCGAGTTGATGGCGACCGCCCGCACCCCTGCACGCTCGGCCGCCGCGATCTGGTCGCGCATGAGGGCGAGCAGCGGGGACACGAGCACAGTCGGCCCGGCGCCGCGTCGGCGCAGCAGCAGGGTCGCCACGAAGTACACCGCCGACTTGCCCCAGCCCGTGCGCTGCACGACGAGCGCGCGGTGGCGCCCGTCGACGAGTGCTTCGATCGCCTCGAACTGCCCGTCGTGGAACTCGGCATCGGACCGCCCCACGAGATCGCGAAGCGCGTCGAGCGCCGCGGTGCGGGTGTCGGCGGGAGGTGCGGCGAGCGTCATATCCCCACTCTGGTCGACCCCGCTGACAAGCGGCTCCGCGCACGTTGCACGGAGGTGCGAGCTCAGTCGCCGCGCCGCATGAAGCGCGCGACCAGCTCGCCGATGAGCACGGCCGTGGCGGCGGGCCCGCGCGACGGGGCATCCGGCAGCATCGACGTGTCGGCGACCCGCAGGCCGGACACGCCGTGCACCCGACCGAATCCGTCGACGACCGCCGCCGCATCCGACGCCGGCCCCATCGGCGCGCTGCCGCACAGATGGATCGCCGTGCCGAGGTGCGCGAGCATCCATGCGTCGAGCGCCCCGTCGTCGTCGAGCGTGGCGTCGTCGAGCTCGGTGAGCCGGTCGAAGAGCGCGGCGAAGGCTCGCGATCGCAGCAGGGCGACGGCGGTGCGGATGCCGCGGCGCATCCGCTCCCGGTCGTGCGGAGTCGACAGGTAGCGGTAGTCGATGCGGGGCGGCGTCAGCGGATCCGCCGACTCGAGCGTGATCGACCCGCGCGCCTCCTCCCGCTGGAGGCCGACGAGCAGCGTGAGATCGCGCCCGTGCGCGACCTGCTGCCGCACCCGTCGAAGCGACGCACCGCGCAGCGCTCGGGTGGTGGCGATCGGATGCCGCAGCGCCGACTTCGCCCCGCCGACGGCCGCGCTGTTCGAACCCGTGAGCAGGTGGCTCACCGTCGTGACGCACACCATGATCTCGAGGTCGTCGAAGTTCACCGCGGTCGTGAACGTCTCGGGCGCCTCGGGATCGACGACCTCGGTCGACGACCGCCAACCCACCGACAGGTCGGGGTGGTCGCTGAACGCCCGGCCGACGCCGGGAGCATCATGCACCACCGAGATACCGAACGATCGGAGCTGCTCCGCCGGCCCGATCCCCGAGACGAGCAGGAGGTGCGGCGTGCCGATGCCCCCGGCGCAGAGCACCACCTCGTCGGCGTCGATCAGGCGGGTCGCGCCGCTGCCGGCTGCGTCTGCCGTGCGGCCCGACTCCAGGATCTCGACCCCGACGGCGCGTGACCCGTCGAACACGACACGCAGCACGCGGCATCCGCCCATCACCTCGAGGTTGGGCCGATCGCGCGCGGGATTCAGGTAGGCGATGCCCGTGTTGATGCGCACGCCGTCGACGACGTTCACCGGCACCGGTCCGACGCCCTCGGGACCCGGCGCATTCTTGTCGGGCTCCTCCCCGAACCCGAGCTCGAGGGCCGCGGCCGCGAATGCCAGCGCGGCGGGGTTGGCCTGCGATGCGCGGCGAACCGGCATCGGTCCGGCGTCGCCGTGGAACGGCCCCGCCCCGAGATCGAGGTCGCGCTCGAGGTCGCGCATCACCGGAAGCACGTTCTCGTAGCTCCACTCGGGGCCCGCGGCATCCGCCCATCGTCGGAAGTCGTCGGGACGGGCTCGCACGAAGTAGCCGCCGTTGATCGTCGACGAGCCGCCGATGATGCGACCGCGCGCGATCGTGTACGGCAGGTCTGGCGTGAGGTGCCCGAGGTACGACCAGTTCGCCGGATGCCCCGGCATCGCGCCCTGCACCGTCGACCCGTCGAGCAGCTCGGCGGGGAACTCGTCGGTCGTGCGCGGCACGGCTCCGGCCTCGAGCACGAGGACCCGATGATCGGGATCCTCGCTCAGGCGGGCGGCGAGCGCGGAACCCGCCGAACCCGCTCCCACGACGACCGTGGTGCGCCGGGTCACATCGAGGCGCTCCGGTGCGCCTGCACAGTGCTGGTGTCGATCCGCTCGTCGATGAGCCGGAACGCCTGATCGAGGAGGTCGAGCAGGGTCGAGTCCTCGTCGCCGAGCCACTGCTCGTACGCCGCGAGGCACACGCCGAGGCAGGTCCACGCCATGGTCTGCGGGATCAGGTCATCCTCGGGCAGCTCGAGTCGCCGCGCGACGTGCTCCGCGACCACCTGGCGCCACGAGGCGTACCGCAGCGTCGAGTGCGCGAGCAGTGTCGGCACATGCAGGAGGAGGTCCATTCGCCGACGGTGGTATGCCCACTCGGTCTCGGGCACCCGGTTGAACTCGAGGATCGACTCGCGAAGCTGGTCCATGAGCGGCATCTCATCGGGCAGGCTCGCGAGGTGGGCGCGCATGCGATCGAGCAGGATGTCGAATTGGCCCCACGGCAGGTCGTTCTTCGAGGGGAAGTACCGGAAGAAGGTGCGCCGACCGATTCCGGCCTCCCTGGCGATGTCGTCGACGGTGGTCTGGTCGAAGCCGCGATCCATGAAGAGCAGCAGCGCAGTGTGGCTGATCTCCGCGTGCGTCGTCGAGGGCGCGCGCCCCAAGCGACGACGTTCCTGGTCGGAGTCACTGGGCATTCCCTGATCCCCCTTCACAACGGCACTGAGTGTCATTAGTATCGTCCTCACCACGACGATCGCCAAGGGCGGCGATCCCGGATGATCGCCAACGACGGCGATCACGACATGAGGAGCATCCCATGAGTCGAACCGAACAGCTCGTCGCACCGCAGGGTGAGGTTGAGGCCCAGGTTGATGTAGAGGCACTGGTCGAGACGGATTCCCTCGTCGAAGAGGTCTCGATCGACGGCATGTGCGGCGTGTATTGAGCGCCGACCGATGAGCACCATCGATCCCGAGAGTGCGTGGCAGTTGCATCCGCAGGTCTCGGTCAGGCCCGAGCCCTTCGGTGCGTTGCTGTATCACTTCGGTACGCGCAAGCTGTCCTTCCTGAAGGACCGCACGTTGCTGACCGTGGTCGAGGGCCTCTCGGATGCCCCCAGCGCCCGAGCCGCCTGCGATGCGGCCGGGATCTCCCCTGAGCACCTGCCGACGTACCTTCGGGCACTCGGCACGCTCGCCGACTCGAAGATGCTCGTGGAGCGTGCGGCATGACGATGACAGCCCCACCGCCGCAGTCCATGCGGCTGGTCGACCACTTCGAACTGGGCCTGGACGCCCCGATCTGCCTGACCTGGGAGCTCACGTACGCGTGCAACCTGTCGTGCGTGCACTGCCTGTCGAGCTCGGGTCGCCGTGACCCGCGCGAGCTGTCGACCGAGGAGTGCAAGGCGGTCATCGACGAGCTCGAGCGGATGCAGGTGTTCTACGTGAACATCGGCGGCGGCGAGCCGACCGTGCGCAGCGATTTCTGGGAGTTGCTCGACTACGCGACCGCACACCACGTGGGCGTGAAGTTCTCGACGAACGGGATCAAGATCACCCCTGAGGTGGCCGCGAAGCTCGCCGCGAACGACTACGTCGACGTGCAGATCTCGCTCGACGGTGCGACCGCCGAGGTCAACGACTTCGTGCGCGGGCCACGGTCGTACGAGACCGCGTTGCGGGCGTTGCAGAACCTGTCGGATGCCGGGATGCGCAACTTCAAGATCTCGGTCGTGTGCACCCGGCAGAACATCCCGCAGCTCGACGAGTTCAAGGCGATCGCCGACCGGTACGGAGCGCAGCTGCGGCTCACCCGCCTGCGGCCGTCGGGCCGTGGCGCGGATGTGTGGGACGAGCTGCACCCCACCCAGGCGCAGCAGCGCGAGCTCTACGACTGGCTGGTCGCGCACGGCGAGGACGTGCTCACCGGGGACTCGTTCTTCCACCTGTCCGCGTACGGGCAGGCCCTGCCGGGCCTGAACCTGTGCGGTGCGGGCCGGGTGGTGTGCCTGATCGACCCGATCGGCGACGTGTACGCGTGCCCGTTCGCGATCCACGAGGAGTTCCTCGCCGGCAACGTGCGCGGCGACGGCGGTTTCCAGGACGTGTGGCAGAACTCGGAGCTGTTCACCCGGCTGCGCGAGCCGCAGTCGGGTGGGGCGTGCACGTCATGCCAGTTCTTCGACACCTGCAAGGGCGGGTGCATGGCCGCGAAGTTCTTCACCGGCCTGCCCCTCGACGGGCCCGACCCCGAGTGCGTGCAGGGCTACGGCGAGGAGCTGCTCAAGGGCCGCGCTGCGTCCATCAAGGATGGCAAGCTCGAGATCCCCAAGCATGCGGGCGACCACTCGCACCGCACGTCGCCACCGCGTCCGCGCGAGGGCATGGGCAACGTCGTCCG
This sequence comes from Agromyces sp., assembly GCA_036378815.1. Lineage (GTDB taxonomy): Bacteria > Actinomycetota > Actinomycetes > Actinomycetales > Microbacteriaceae > Agromyces. Next base: position 16,334 of record DASUVU010000043.1, read on the forward strand.
GCTGACGCTGTCGCGCCGCGAAGACCTGACCGCGCCGCCCGTGAGCGCGTGCGCCGAGGACCCGCTCGCCGGGTTCAGTGCCGCCGCGGCATCCGACTTCGCAACGAAGGAATGAGGCAATCCGGCGCCGACCAGCGCCACCAGGGAGGCATCCGCTCCGAACCCGCGTGAGACCCGACTCGCCGACACGACCGCGACGACGCGGACGGGGCAGTCGCGTGCCACGCACGGCCTGGCAGCGGCATGCCCTGAGACAGGAAGGAACACGACAATGGGAATGCTCGACGGGAAGGTCGCGCTCATCACCGGAGGCTCGCGAGGGCAGGGGCGCGCTCACGCGGTGACCTGTGCGCGCGAGGGTGCCGACGTCATCATCATCGACACACTCGACCAGATCGAGACGGTGCAGTACCCGATGGCGCAGCAGTCCGACTTCGACGAGACGGTGCGACAGGTGGAGGCACTCGACCGTCGCATCGTGACCCACGTGGGCGACGTACGGAAGCAGGCCGACCTCGACGCCGCCGTGCAGAAGGGCATCGCCGAACTCGGCAAGATCGACATCCTCATCGCGAACGCCGGTATCTTCTCGCTGGCACCCGCCCACGAGCTCACCGAGGAGCAGTGGGATGACATGATCGCCGTCAACCTCACCGGCGTCTGGAAGTCGGCGAAGGCCGTGCTCCCGCACATGATGGAACAGGGCGGCGGCTCGATCGTGATCACGTCGTCCATCAACGGGCTCGAGCCCGGCGCGAACTACGTGCACTACTGCGCCGCGAAGTTCGGCGTGGTGGGCGTCATGAAGACACTCGCGCTCGAGTACGCGCAGTACGGCATCCGCGTGAACAGCGTGCACCCCGGTGCCATCCTCACGCCGATGACCAGCTGGCAGGGTGCCTGGGACATGATGTCGGGCAAGCCCGAGGGCGAGGGCACCGAGGCCGACATGCTCGACGCCGGGTACCACTTCCACGCGCTCAAGGGCAACGGCTTCATGAACCCGCAGGTGATCGCCGACAGCGCGCTCTACCTCAACTCCGACCTGGCGGCATCCGTGACGGGCGTCACGCTGCCGGTGGATGCCGGACACCTGCTCATGCCGGGCGTCAACCACAACCCCGTCAAGTAGCGCGACCCCGATCATCGCACCAACCCGAGAACGAGACGAAGGAGTACTCATGGCAGGACAGTTGGAAGGCAAGGTCGCATTCATCACGGGCGCCGCCCGCGGACAGGGCAGGTCGCACGCGATCCGCCTCGCACAGGAGGGCGCCGACATCATCGCCGTCGACATCTGCAAGCAGATCGAGACGGTCGGATACCAGATGTCGACGCCCGACGATCTCGCCGAGACCGTCAAGCAGGTCGAGGCGCTCGACCGGCGCATCCACGCCGTCGAGGCCGACGTGCGCGATCGCGACGCGCTGCAGGCCGCGTTCGAGGCGGGCGTCGCCGAGCTCGGGCGCGTGGACATCGTGCTCGCGAACGCCGGCATCGCGCCGCTGTCGCTGAACCCCGTGCCCGAGGAATGGCAGGACGTGTTGGACGTGAACCTCACGGGTGTGTACAACACCGTCGAGGTGACCAAGCAGGCGCTGATCGACGGAGGCCGGGGCGGCGCGATCGTCATCACCAGCTCGACCGCCGGCCTGAACGGCATCGGCGGGAACACACCGGGCGGCCTCGGCTACACCGCCGCCAAGCACGGCGTGGTGGGACTGATGCGCAGCTACGCCAACCAGCTGGCCGAGCACTCCATTCGCGTCAACACCGTGCACCCCACCGGCGTGGACACGCCGATGGTGGTCAACGACGTGATGCAGGAATTCCTGGAGGCCGACCCGCAGATGGGCCAGGCCATGGCCAACGCCCTTCCGGTTCCGATGATCGACGCCGTCGACATCTCGAACGCCATCCTGTACCTCGTATCGGATGCCGGCCGGTACGTCACCGGCGTGACCCTGCCCGTCGACGCGGGCTTCACGAACAAGAAGTAGGAGGGAACCGACATGGCTGGACGAGTGGAAGGCAAGGTCGCCTTCATCACCGGAGGCGCACGCGGCCAGGGCCGGTCGCATGCCGTGCGGCTCGCCGAGGAGGGCGCAGACATCATCGCGGTCGACCTCTGCGACGAGATCCCGAACGTGGCGTACTCATCGGCGACCGAGGATGACCTCGCCGAGACGGTGCGACAGGTCGAGGCCCTCGATCGTCGGATCATCGCCCGGAAGGCCGACGTGCGCGACCGTGACTCGATGAAGGCGGTCATCGACGAGGGCGTCGCCGAACTCGGAAAGCTCGACATCGTCGTCGCGAACGCGGGCATCTGCGTCATCGCCGGCTGGGATGAGACGAGCGTCGACGTGTGGGACCAGACCATCTCGACGAACCTCACGGGCGTGTGGAACACGGTGCAACTGACGGCACCGCACCTGATCGCGGCCGGTGGCGGGTCGATGATCCTCACGAGCTCGGCGGCCGGCCTCAAGGGGCTTCCCTTCCTCACGGCGTACGTCGCCGCGAAGCACGGCGTCGTGGGCCTCATGCGCGCGTTCGCGACCGAGCTGGCCGAGCACAGCATCCGGGTCAACACCCTGCACCCGACGGGCGTGAACACCCCGATGGCCGATCCGCGGACCATGGAGAAGTTCGGACCGCTGCTCGAAGCGCACCCGAAGCTCGGGCCGATGATGACGAACCTGCTCCCCATCGAGAGCACCGAGCCCCGCGACCAGTCGAACGCCGTGCTGTTCCTCGCCTCCGACGAGGCGCGGTACGTCACGAGCATGGAATTCACGGTCGACGCGGGCAACACCCAGTACTGAAGGAGAGAGAGACATGGCTGGACGAGTAGAGGGAAAAGTCGCGTTCATCACCGGGGCGGCCCGCGGGCAGGGGCGCGCACACGCGCTGCGGCTCGCAGAAGAGGGCGCCGACATCATCGCGATCGATATCTCGGAACAGGTCGACGGCGTGCCATACGCCACCGCGAAGGCGGAGGACCTGCAGGAGACGGTACGCCAGGTCGAGGCGCTCGACCGGCGGATCGTGGCGGAGAACTGCGACGTGCGCGACGTCGAGAACATGAAGTCGGTGGTCGAGAAGGGCGTCGCAGAACTCGGCCGCCTCGACATCGTCTCGGCCAACGCCGGCGTCGACATCGTCGGCCCGTGGGACACGATGACGCCCGAGATCGTGCGCACGACCATCGACATCAACCTCATCGGCGTCTGGAACACCGTGATGGCGTCGGTGCCCCACATCCTCGCCGGCGGGCGCGGCGGATCCATCATCCTCACGAGCTCGGCCAACGGCCTCAAGGCGGGCCCTTGGAACATGGCCTACAACATGTCGAAGTACGGCGTGACCGGCATGGCGAAGTCGTTCGCCCAGGAGTTGGCGAAGCACAACATCCGGGTGAACAGCGTGCACCCCGGCGGGGTCGACACCCCCATGGCCCAGGGGATCATGAACGTCGAGGAGAGCGGGTTCACCAAGGGGATGGAGGCCAACCCCGATCTCGTCGGGATGCTCACGCAGTGGCTCCCCGGCATGATGCCGGCTCGCGAGATCTCGAACGCCATCCTCTTCCTCGCCTCAGACGAATCGGCGTGGGTCACGGGCCACGCACTGGCCGTCGACGGCGGCATGACGCAGTACTGAGCGGATGCCGCGGCCGCGACATCCGGCAACGCGCGGCCGCGGCATCCCGAACCGAGCACTGAAGCAGAGGAGCAGTATCAATGGGTCGAGTCGAAGGCAAGGTCGCGTTCATCACGGGCGCGGCACGAGGACAGGGCCGGTCGCACGCGCTGAGGCTCGCGCAGGAGGGCGCCGACATCATCGCGATCGACATCGCGGAGTCGCTGCCCGGCATGGACCGCTACTACGAGGGCGCGACCGAGGAGGACCTCGCCGAGACGGTGAGGCAGGTCGAGGCGCTCGACCGGCGCATCGTCGCCCGCAAGGCCGACGTGCGCGACTACGCCGGGATGAAGGCCGCCCTCGATGAGGGCGTGGCCGAGCTGGGTCACGTCGACATCGTGTCGGCGAACGCCGGCGTGTTCGCATTCGGCGACAAGACGCAGGACGTCACCGACGAGGAGTGGCAGCTCGTCACCGACATCAACCAGACCGGTGTCTGGCACACCGCCAAGGCGGTGATCCCGCACCTGATCGAACAGGACACGGGTGGGTCGATCATCATCACCAGCTCGACCGCCGGACTGAAGGGCACGCCGAACGTCGCGGCGTACACCGCCAGCAAGCACGCCGTGGTCGGCATCATGCGCACGCTGGCGCTCGAGCTGGCACCGCACCGTGTGCGCGTCAACACCGTGCATCCCACGGGCGTGGCGACGGACATGATCCTCAACGAGGCCACGTTCAGGCTCTTCATGCCCGACGTCGAGCACCCGACCAAGGAGGAGGCCGCGCCCATCTTCGAGACGACGAACGCGCTGCCCGTGCCCTGGGTCGAACCCATCGACATCTCGAACGCCGTGCTGTTCCTCGCCTCCGACGAGGCGCGCTACATCACGGGCAACGAGCTGAAGGTCGACGCCGGCTACACGATCAAGTAGGCGCGCAGCTCGAGAAACCGAACACCGGAGAAGCATCAACGAAGGGAAAGAATCATTGGGTCGTCTTGACGGCAAGGTCGCATTCATCACGGGAGTGGCACGCGGACAGGGTCGTTCGCACGCACTCCGGCTCGCGCAGGAGGGCGCCGACATCATCGGCATCGACATCTGCGAGGCGGTGCCGACGAATGACATCCCGCCCGCGACCGAGGAGGACATGGCCGAGACGGTGCGCCAGGTCGAAGCGCTCGACCGGCGGATCATCGCGACGAAGGCCGATGTCCGCGATTACGCCGCGGTGAAGGCGGCGGTCGACGCGGGTGTCGCCGAGCTCGGCCGTCTCGACATCGTCGCGGCCAACGCCGGCATCGCGGGTACACCGAACAAGGCGGAGGAGCTCCCAGACCTCGACTGGGAGACGATGGTCGACATCAACCTGACCGGTGTCTGGCGCAGCTGCAAGGCGGCGATTCCGCACCTGAGGGCCGCCGGAGGCGGCGCGATCATCATCACGAGTTCGACCGCCGGGCTGAACGCGTACCCGAACCTCGCGCACTACGTCTCCGCGAAGCATGGCGTCGTGGGCCTGATGCGTACCCTTGCGCTCGAGCTCGCGCCCGACATGATCCGGGTCAACTCCGTGCATCCGACGACCGTCGACACCGACATGATCCAGAACGACACGATCTACGAACTGTTCGCGCCCGACCTCGAGCCCGAGCAGCGGACGCGTGAGGCCATCGCCGAACGGTTCATGACACTGAACGCGCTCCCCATCCCCTGGGTGGAGGCCGTCGACATCTCCAACGCCGTGCTGTTCCTCGCCTCCGACGAGGCGCGATACATCACCGGCGTGGCGCTGCCGGTCGACGCTGGGCAGACCACGAAGTAGGAGGAATCACACGTGACCGACACCACTCGAGCGGATGCCGCGCCCGGCGAGCTCGCGGCGAACCGCGAACGCATCGCCTCGCACATCGTCGGGCGAGAACGCGAGTTGGAACTCACGCTCGCGGCCGTCGCGGCCGGGCGCGACATCCTGCTCGAGGGGCCGCCCGGCACGAGCAAGACGACGATGCTCACCGCCATCACCGAGGAGTGGGGCATCCCGCTGCTCTTCGTCGAGGGCAACGCCGACCTGACGCCCGCGAAGCTCGTGGGCCACCACAATCCGGCCCGTGTGCTGAAGGAGGACTACAGCCCCGACAACTTCGTGGCCGGGCCACTCGTCGAGGCGATGACCAAGGGCGGATTCCTCTACATCGAAGAGTTCAACCGCGCCCCCGAAGACACCCTGAACACGCTGCTCACCGCGATGGCTGATCGCTCCATCGCGGTGCCGCGCGTGGGGAAGATCAAGGCCAAGCCGACGTTCCGGGTCATCGCCTCGATGAATCCGTACGACAACGTCGGAACGACCCGTCTCTCCACGAGCGTGCACGACCGCCTCAACCGCCTGTCCGTCAGCTACCAGGACGCGCCGAGCGAGGAGGCGATCGTGCGGCTTCGCACCGGTGCCGAGGGGGCTCTCGGCGAGCGGCTCGTCTCCGACGCGGTGGCGGTGACGCGGGCGACCCGCTCGCATCCCGACATCCGCCAGGGCTCGAGCGTGCGTGGCGCGATCGACTGCGTGCTCGTGGCGATGCAGCTCGCGGAGCTCCGCGACATCCGCTCACCCGAGCATGAGGGGTACGCGGAGCTCGTGTTCGACGCGATGGTCGTGTCGCTCTCAGGGCGGATCCACATCGACGAGGCGGTCGACACGACGCCCGAGCGGGTGCTGCGCGAGATCTGGGAGGACCGATTCATCCTCGAGCCGGCGGCGGCGGCGCCGGGATGAAGGGAGGTCCCGGCGGACTCGCCGCTGCAGCGCGAGCGGCCCGACCGGCGCGGCGTGAAGGGCAAGCCCCTGCGACGCAAGCCCAAGCAGCTCGACGAGCAGCCCACGGTCTTCGACGCGACGGGCGGCTCGGGCAGCGGCATGATCCTGCGGCCCACCGACGCGGGTCGGGGTGCGGCGGCCGCGAAGCCGATGCCGGGGAGCACCGCGATGGGGTTCACTGACGAGGCGGCATCCGTCGTCGTTCCCGACACCGATCGCACGGTCGATCCGGT
>DASUVU010000044.1:0-6322 GCA_036378815.1 Agromyces sp.
GTTCGACGCCGACGACCGGGTGCAGCGCGCGCGTGTGGTCGACCTCGCGCATGGGGCCCGTGAGCCGCACGCGGGCGGCGCTGACCAGCTCGGCGCTCGAACGGCCGACCGACAGCTCGAGTTCGCCGGGCTCCACGATCCGGCGTCCGTCCCGGCCGGTGAACGAGGCCAGGTCGGCCGGCACGACGAACGACACGACCGCCGCCTCGCCGGGGTCGAGCTCGACGCGCGCGTAGCCGATGAGCCGTTGCACCGGCCGCACGACCGACGCGACCGGGTCGTGCAGGTAGAGCTGCACGACGTCGGCGCCCCGCCGCTCGCCCGAATTGCGAACGCGCAGCGACAGCGCGAACGAGCCGTCGGTCGGAGCGTCGGATGCCTCGACCGCGACGTCGCTCCAGTCGAACGTCGTGTACCCGAGCCCGTGCCCGAAGGCGTACGCGGCCGACGGGTCGACACTCGAGACTTCGTTGGCGCGCGCGAGCGGCGCGGCGAGGTACGTCGTCGGCTGCGCGCCGGGCGTTGCGGGCACGCTGACCGGCAGCCGTCCGCTGGGGTTCACCCGTCCGCTCAGGATGCCGGCGATCGCGGGAGCGCCCTCCTCCCCGGCGAAGAACGCCTGCACGATGGCCGAGGCATCCGTGACCGCCGACCCGAGCGCATACGGCCGCCCGGTGAGGAGCGTCAGCACGGTCGGCGTTCCGGTCGCGAGCACGGCGTCGACCAGGTGCTGCTGGGCGCCGGGCAGCGTCAGTTCCTCGACGTCGCAGCCCTCGCCGCTCGTGCCGCGTCCGAACAGGCCGGCGCGGTCGCCGAGCGCGAGGATCGCGACGTCGGCGGATGCCGCGAGTGCAGCGGCATCCGCGATGCCCTCGGTCTCCCCGCCGTCGACGCTCGTGCCGTGTGCATACCGGATGTCGGCGGCGGGGAACTCGGCGCGCAGCGCCTCGAGCAGCGTGGGGATCTCGATGCCCATCGCAACCCCCGGATGCACCGTGACCACGTGCGCCGGGAACGAGTAGCACCCCAGCATCGCGTACGGGTCGTCGGCGTTCGGGCCGATCACGGCGATCGTGCGGGGCGCGGACGCCGCGAGTGGCAGTGTGCCGTCGTTGCGGAGCAGCACGATCGCCTCCTCGGCGAGCCGCCGGGCGAGCGCGCGGTTCTCGGCCGGGTCGAGGTCGATCGAGCCGCGGATCACGTCGGGCGACGACAGGTCGACCCCCGCGAGGGCCGGCGGCACTGGCGTCCAGTCGGCGTCGAGCAGCCCGAGCTCCGCCTTCTGGCGGAGCACGCGGCGCAACGCGGTGTCGACGAGCTCGATGTCGACGACGCCCGACTCGATCGCGCGCCGCAGCGGCTCGCCGAAGGTCTTCACGGTCGGCAGCTCGACGTCGATGCCCGCCGCGAGCGCTGCGGCCGCGGCATCCGCCCACGTCTCTGCGACGCCGTGCAGCAGCTTCAGGAACGCGACCGAGAAGTAGTCGGCGACGACCGTGCCGTCGAAGCCCCACGTCTCGCGCAGCAGCTCGGTCAGCAGCGACCGGTCGGCCGCCGTCGCGACGCCGTCGAGGTCGGTGTACGCATTCATGACGCTGCGGGCTCCGCCCTCGCGCACGGCCATCTCGAACGGCGGCAGCAGTACGTCGGCGAGTTCACGCGAGCCGACCGAGACGGGCGCGAGGTTGCGTCCGCCCTTCGACGCCGAGTAGCCGACGAAGTGCTTCAGGGTCGACACGATTCCGGATGCCTCGAGCCCGCGCACGTACGCGGTCGCCACCGTGCCGACGAGGTACGGGTCCTCGCCGATCGTCTCCTCGACGCGGCCCCAGCGGGCGTCGCGCACGACATCGAGCACGGGCGCCAGGCCCTGGTGGATGCCGACGGATCGCAGGTCGGCGCCGATGCGCCGCGCCATGCGCTCGACGAGGTCGGGGTCGAACGACGCGCCCCACGACAGCGGCACCGGGTAGGCCGTCGCACCCCACGCGGCGAAGCCGGCGAGGCACTCCTCGTGCGCCAGGGCCGGGATGCCGAAGCGGTTCGCGGCGACGATGCGCTCCTGGGTGCGGACGAGCGAGACGGCCCCGACGGCCGCGTCGACGGGTGCGGTGCCGAACGGGCGCGTGAGCTGTCCGAGGCCCGACGGCAGCAGCACGTCGAGGTCGACGTCGTCGTCCATCTCGTGCTGGTGCGGGGCGACGTCGGCGCCCCCGTCGTCGGACGCGCCGACCCACACGCCGTAGAGCTGCGCGAGCTTCTCGTCGAGCGTCATCGCTTCGACGAGGGCCTCCACGCGCTCGACGACCGGACGCGAGGTGTCGCGCCACGCGGCATCCGTCATGTGATCGTTCAACCTCGTCATCCCTTCACCGCCCCCTGGAGGCCGCCGACGATGCGTCGCTCGGCCAACGTGAAGAACAGGATCGCGGGGAGCATCGCGAGCGCCGTGTAGGCGAGCACGCCCGTGGTGTCCTGCCCGTACGCCGTCGAGTAGAACTGCACGCCGAGCGGCAGCGTGTAGTTGTCGATGCCCGCACCGCCGGCCTGCAGCACGAACAGCGGCAGGAGATAGGCATTCCAGCTTCCGACGAAGGCGAGCACGCCGACCGTCATGAGACCCGGCATCGACAGCGGCAGCAGGATGCGCCAGAAGAACCCGACACGACTGGCGCCGTCGACCAGCGCGGCGTCTTCGAGCTCGACGGGGATCGCTCGCAGGAAGGGGGTGAGGATGATGATCGTCAACGGCAGCGCGAACGCGACCTGGGGGATGATGAGGCCCCACCAGTTGCCGAAGAGGCCCATCTGCCGCAGCAGCACCGTCAGCGGGAGGATCGAGATGGTGAGCGGGAAGAGGAGCCCGGTCGTGAACAGCGCGTACAGGAACCCGCGGCCCCTGAACTCGTACCGTGCGATCACGAAGGCGGCCATGACGCCGAGGAGCATGACGCCGAGGGTCGTGCCCAAGGCCGTCACGGTGCTCGCGAGCACCTGGTTCCAGAAGCTGGAGTCGCCCAGCACCCGTGCGTAGTTCTCGACCGTCCACGGGTTCGGCAGGCCGGCCGGATCGGTGAAGAAGTCGGGGTTGGTGCGGAAGCCCGAGATGAAGACGTAGATGACGGGGCCGATGGCGACGGCCACGACGGCGAGCGCGACCACGTAGACGACCGGCTGACTCCAGTCGATGCGGCCGGCTCGGCGCCTCGGTGCGGGTGCCCTGGATGCGGGCGGGGTGGCGGTGGTGACGGTCACTTGCGTTTCCCTCCCGTGAGCGAACCCTCGAGGTCGCGCCGCAGCGCGAAGCGCTGGTAGCCGAGCGCGATGAAGAGGGAGATGAAGAACAGGACGACGGCGACGGCGCTGCCGAAGCCGATCTGCGAGACGTTCAGGCCGTACTTGACCATGTAGACCGCCATGGTGTTCGACGCATTGAGCGGTCCGCCGCCGGTCACGATCCACACCATGTCGAAGAGCTGCAGCGAGCCGATGATCGACAGGAACGCCCAGATGCGGATGGTCGGCCCGAGCAGCGGCACCGTGATGTACCACTGGGTCTTCCACCAGCCGGCGCCGTCGAGGGAGGCCGCTTCGTAGAGCTCTTCGGGCACGCCCGCGAGGCCGGCGAGCATGAGGATGATCGCGAGACCCAGGTACTTCCAGGTGAGGATGCCGAACATCGTCCACATCACCACGTTCGGGTCGGCGAGCCACGCCGGCGGGTCCTGGATGCCGATCGCCTGCAGCATGGTGTCGACCGGACCCCAGCGCGTCGGAGGCACCGACTGCAGCAGGATCTGCCACGCGAGGCCGGCGGTGACCTCGCTGAGCACGTAGGGCACGAAGATGAGGGCGCGCAGCAGCCCGCGGAAGCGCAGGCGCCGGTTCATGAGCAGCGCGACGAGGATCGCGATCGGCCCCTGGATGAGCAGGGACAACACGATGATGAAGAAGTTGTTGTACACCGCGGTGTGGAACACCGGATCCGTCAGCAGCCTGACGTAGTTGTCGAGCCCGATGAATCGGTCGACCGGTCCCAGGCCGTTCCAGTTGAAGAAGCTGTAGTACGCCGCCAGCACCACCGGAAGCAGGACGAAGACGACGTAGACGAGCACGGCCGGGGTGACGAAGAGGGCGATCTCGCGTCGCTGGCCGGCACGCGCCCGGTTGCGGCGCTTCGTGCCCCGGGCAGGGGCCGGGCCCGCGGAAACCGCGGGCCCGGTCGTTTCGGTTGCGGTCATCAGCTAGAGCGTGGCAGCCGCGGCGTTCATCGCCTCGGGGATCTGCTCCGGCGTGCCGTTGCCGAACATCAGGTTGACGATGGCTTCGTTCATCGCCTGGCCGATGACGGGGCCGTACTGCGTGTCGAGCCAGGTCACGACGAGCGAGGCGTTGACCGTGCCCTCGGCGATCTGCTTGAGCACGGGGTCGGTGATGCCCGCCTCGGCGCCTGCGACCGTCGGAATCTCACCCGTGGCAGCGAAGCGCGTCTGCACGTCTTCGCTCATGATGTACTCGAGCAGCTCGAGCGTCTCGTCGGGAGCGTCGGCGTAGACGCCCCACGCGTCGCCGGAGCCGAGTGCCGCCCCGGGCTCACCCGCGGCCCCCTCGATGTCGGGCACGGGCATCCAGGAGAGCCATTCGGGTGCCGGCGGGTCCTCGGCGGGGGCGCCGGGAACGAGCTTCGCCACCTCGCCGCGGTGCCAGGTGCCCATGAGCTCCATCGACGTCGTCTGCGCGGCGAGCAGGCCCGCTGCGCTGTTCGGCACGCTCTGGGCCGGGGTGCTGGTGGGGTTCGACTGGAACGGCAGGTCGCCGTCGAACCCATCCATCCACGTCTTCAGGTTCTTGCCGGCCTCGACGAAGCAGGGGTCGCTGAAGTCGAGCGTCTCAGCCGCCTTCTTGAGCGAGTCGCCCGAGCAGGTCTTGATGGCGAACTGGTACCACCAGTGGGCGGCCGGCCAGCCGTCGCCCGCGCCGACGCCGATGGGCGCGACGCCCGAATCGGCCAGCTTGCCGATCGCCTCGCCGAACTCGTCGAAGGTGGCCGGAGTCTCGGTGACACCTGCCTTCTCGAACAGGTCGGAGTTGTACCAGATGCCTTCGATGCCGAAGCGGAAGGGGATGCCGTACTGCTTGCCGTCGACGTTCCAGCCGGTGCCCGCACCGCCGACGCTCTCGACGACGTCGGTGAGGCCGCTGAGATCCTTCAGGTAGCCGGCCTCGACCTGGGCCTTGATCTCGCCCTCGGCCCAGACCATGAACAGGTCGGGGGCGGCGTCGCCGCCCGACTGCAGGGCGTTCGGAATCAGGGTGCGCTGGAGGTCTTCGTTCTGGAACGCCTCGATCTCGACGGTGACTCCGGGGTGGTCTGCCTCGAACTCGGCTCCGACCTCCTCCCAGAACGACTTCAGCGGTTCGCCGGTGCCGTTGTGCCACCAGGTGAGCGTGACGTCGCCGCCGGTCTCTTCGGGACCGCTGGAGCCGGTCGCACACCCACTGAGCGCGGCGACGGCGAGGCCCGCGGCGGCGGTGAGCGCGACGAGCCGGGTGCTGCGTCTGTTCATCTTTGAACCTCTCGAAAGTTTCGACAAATATGTCGAAAGTGATCTGGACGTGTTGAATATACGTCGCTTCGGATTTGGGGTCAAGCGCAACAAATGCCGGCGCGTCCAATCGTCACCAACCCGTGACCCACCTAGAGTTGTCCCGTGAAAGACCGGGCAGGCACGTTCGACGGCGTCCACCGTCGAAACCTCTCGAAAGTGCTCGGGTTGGTGCACGTCGAGGGACCGCAGTCGCGCGCGCGCATCACGGCCGCGACGCGACTCAACCGATCGACCGTCGCGACGCTCGTCGCCGAACTCGTCGAGGCGGGCCTCGTCGTCGAGCAACCGCCCGACCCGACCAACCGGGTGGGCCGGCCGTCGCCGGTGGTCGCCGCCGATCCCGACGTGCTCGCGATCGCCGTCAATCCCGAGGTCGACGCCGTGACCATCGCGGCCGTCGGGCTGCACGGGGCGATCCCGGCGCGCGAGCGGCTCGAGGTCGACGAGCTGCCGACGCCCGAGGGCACGGCGGCGCTCGTGGCCGCGACACTCGAACGGTGGCGGGCCGGGAGACTCCGCGGCCGGCGCATCGTGGGCGTCGGGCTCGCCGTTCCGGGACTCGTGCGCGCGTCGGACGGGCTCGTGCGCTGGGCGCCGCACCTCGAGTGGTCGGATGCCCCGCTGCGGGCGCTCGTCGAAGTCGCCACGGGCCTGCCGGCCGCCGTCGGCAACGACGCCAGCCTCGGCGCGCACGCCGAGCACCTCTTCGGGGC
>DASUVU010000045.1:0-3518 GCA_036378815.1 Agromyces sp.
TCGTCGCACGAGAGCCACGGCTCGGTGTTCGCGGTCAGCCGGTGGATCGCCTCGGGGCTCGGTCGTTCCTGGTCATTCATGGATTCACCTCCGTCATGGTCTGCGCGGGCAGGTACCCCTGGGCCGACAGGTACGCGCGCAGGCGCTTCCGGGCGTCGTGCAGGGTCTTGTACAAGGCGCCGCGATTCGTGCCGAGCCGCTCGGCGAGCACGTCGATCGGGACTTCATCGACCAGCACGGCCACGGCGATACGCCGTTGATGCGGCGTCAGCGCCTCGACGAGCCCGACCTGTACGGCACGCGCGAGGTCGCGCCCCTCGGCATGGGCCTCCGGGGCGAACGTGCTCGTCTCGCTCGGCTCCGGCACGTCATCGAGACGGATGTCGCGGTTGCTCCACGCTGCACGTCGCACCTCGACGCCCGCATGCAGGATCGCGAACTTGTATGCCCAGGTCGTGAACCGGCTGCGGCCCTCGAACGTCTCGAGCCGCGAGAGCACCGACACCGTCGCCTCATCAGCTGCCGACTGCACGATCTCTTCGCGTCGAGCGGCGCCGAGCGCCCCCGCTTCGGGCATGCGTCCGACCTGGTGGCGCGCCGCGCGAATCATCAGCGCGTGAAGTCGAGCCACGGCGTCGTCGCGTACACGCCCCGACACCGAGAGGCGGGCGATCCAATCGTCGACGACCGGAACCCCGTCGGCCACGAACTCGGGCGAGTCCGTGCTCCGAACCGTCAACCCGTCCACGTCGTCACCCATGGTGTGACCGACCCCTCCGCACGACCGCGCCCGGCATGGGAAGGGTGCTGCTCCTTCTCGACGATCATCGCATGGATGTCGACGCTGGCGTCGACCGCCAGTCGCTGAGCCGAGAGCTCGTCGTAGCCGGCCGCCATGAGCTGCTCGCGGCGCCACCGCAGGGACCGCCCCTTGGGCTGCGTGCGCGTGGGCGACGGGATTCCACGCGTCGCGTCAGAACTGCTCATACCTCGTGAGTGTCGGCGAACGGGACCGGTCTTACCGGGATCCCGCGACTTCCGGCCCACCGGTAAGACCTCGATGCCCGCGGTCCACTCACGATCTGAAACCCGTTCCGGATCGGCCGCGGCGGCGACAGCGTCGCCGGACAGTAGGGAACGAGATCCGAGAGGGGTCCATCATGTCCATCCAACGCACGGCGAGGTCTCGCACGTCCGTGGTGTCGCTCATCGTCGCACTGACCGTGGCAGTGTCGGGCGGCGGCCTGCTGACCGCATACGCCGCAACCGGGCACTCCGCGCCGGTCGTCACCTCCACCTCGATGCACCGACACGCGGACTCGACCGCCGAGGTGTCCGCCCAGACCGCGCTGCACAGTGCGATGCGGACACTGTGGATGCAGCACATGGAGTGGACCTACGCGACCGTGGTCGCGTTCGCCGACGACTCGCCCGCTCTGCAGCCGACCATCGAGCGGCTCCTCCGCAACCAGGTCGATATCGGCAACGCCGTCGCGCCGTTCTACGGCGAGCGTGCGGCGGCGCAGCTCACCGAGCTGCTCACGACGCACATCGAGGAGGCGGTGCCCGTGTTGACGGCCGCGAAGGCCGGCGACGACGTCGCGCTGCAACAGGCCGTGAATGCGTGGTACCGCAACGCGAAGGACATCGCCGACTTCCTCGCCAAGGCCAACCCCGCGTGGCCCAAGGCCGAGCTGCGCGACATGATGGAGACGCACATCACGACGACCATCGGGTACGCCGGAGACGTGCTCGCGGGAAACCATGCTGACGCCATCGCCGACTACGACCAAGCCGAGGCGCACATGATCGAGATGGCCGACATGCTCAGCCAGGGCCTGATCGCCCAGTTCCCGGACACGTTCTGACCCACTGAGGCCCGACGCCGCTGATGGGACGGCGCCGCGACGCACTCAGTGCGCGGCGTCGTCCCAGTTCGCGCCCCGCCCGACCTGCACGTCGAGCGGGACGAGCAGCTCGGCGGCGTTCGACATCCGATCCTTGACGATCGCCTCGAGCGCCTCCGACTCCCCCGCCGCGACCTCGAAGACGAGCTCGTCGTGCACCTGCAGGAGCATGCGGCTCTCGAGCCCGTTGGCCGTGATATCGGCCTCGACGCGAGACATCGCGATCTTGATGATGTCGGCCGCCGAGCCCTGGATCGGCGAGTTGAGGGCGGCACGCTCCGCGTTCTCGCGGCGGATGCGGTTGGGGCTGGCCAGGTCTGGGAAGGGCCGACGGCGGCCGAAGATGGTCTCGGTGTACCCATCGATCTTGGCCTGCTCGACGACTCCCCGCAGGTAGCCGCGAACCGCACCGAAGCGCTCGAAGTACTCCCTCATGAGCTGGGTCGCCTCGGCACGATCGATGCGGAGCTGCTTCGAGAGCCCGAACGCACTGAGCCCGTATGCGAGGCCGTACGACATGGCCTTGACCTTGGTACGCATGAGGGGGGTCACGTCGGCCGGATCGACCGAGAACACGCGGGCCCCGACGAAGCGATGCAGGTCCTCGCCGGCGTTGAACGCCTCGATGAGCCCGGGATCGCCCGACAGGTGCGCCATGATGCGCATCTCGATCTGCGAGTAGTCGGCGGTCAGCAGCTCGGCGAACTCGGGGCCGTGTCGGAACGCCTTTCGGATGCGGCGACCCTCGGACGTGCGAATCGGGATGTTCTGCAGGTTCGGGTCGTTCGACGACATGCGGCCCGTGGCCGCGCCGATCTGCCAATAGGTCGTGCGGATGCGCCCGTCGGCAGCGATCGCCTTGTCGAGGGATTCGACGATCTGGCGGAGCTTGGTTGCATCCCGATGCTCGAGCAGGTAGCCGAGGAAGGGGTGGGGGTTGGACTCCTGCAGGTCGGCGAGGGCGCTCGCGTCGGTCGTGTAGCCGGTCTTCGTGGCGCGGGTCTTCGGCATGCCGAGCTGGTCGAAGAGCACCTCTTGCAGCTGCTTCGGGGAGCCGAGGTTCACCTCGCGCCCGATCTCTGCGAACGCGGCCTGTGCGAGACCCGCAGCTCGTTCGCCGAGATCGCCCGAGAGCTGGGCGAGCTCGGAGTGGTCGACCGTCACGCCGCGGAGCTCCATCGCCGCGAGCACCGGCACGAGCGGCATCTCGACGTCGGCGAGCAGCCGGCGCGATTCTTCGGGCAGCGCACGCAGAATCACCGGTGCGAGGCGCACCGCGTACCACGCGTACTCGGGCGCGCCGGCCTCTCGGCCTTCTTCGGGCAGGAGCTGCGTCGGGTCGGGCTGTGGCACCCTCTCGCCGAGGTAGTACGAGACCAGGTCGGCGAGGGACCTCTCCTCGAGGCCCGGACGAACGAGCCAACCCGCGATGAGCGTGTCGACCACGAGGCCGTCGAATGCGAGCCCCGAACGTACGAGCGCCTTCAGCTGCGACTTCGCGTCGGTCATGATCTTCGGCGAGTCGCTCGCCAGCCACTCCTCGAAGGGTGCGTAGTCGGCCCGGCCCGGCTGCCACGGCAGCCGAACGGACTCGTCGGATGTCGCGAGGCC
>DASUVU010000046.1:0-4976 GCA_036378815.1 Agromyces sp.
CGGCACGAGCGGAGCAGGGTGCCGTCGCTCATGCGCGAGGAACAGCGCGAGTGCCGCGAACGCGGTGACGAACGCGACAACGCTCGTCACCGATAGGCCCTGGGAGTCGCCCACGCCGACCAGGCCCAGCACGAGCGCCGCAGCGGACACCGTTGCGAGGGCACCGCCGAGCACGTCGATCGGCGTCGCGATGCGGGTCGAACCCGGCAGCAGACGCGCGAGCACCGCGAACAGCATGACGCCGATGGGCACGTTGACGAGGAAGATCCAGGGCCATCCGGGGCCCGCGGTGAACGCGCCGCTCACGATGAGCCCGGCGGCGAAGCCCGTGCCGCCGACGGCCGCCCACACCCCCAGCGCTCTCGTTCGGGCTCCACCCGTGAACAGTCCCGAAATGGACGCGAGCGCGGCCGGAGAGAGCATGGCGGCACCGATGCCCTGTGCGGCGCGGCCGGCGATGAGCAGCACTCCGTCCTGGGCGAGGCCCGCGACCGCGGAGCTGACCGTGAAGATCGCGAGTCCCGCGAGCAGGATCGGTTCGCGGCCGAGCACGTCGGCCAGTCGGCCACCCAGCAGCATGAGCCCGCCGAACGACACCACGTATGCCGTGATCACCCAGGTCAGCTGACTCGTTGCGAGCTCGAGATCCCGACCGATGGTGGGCAGCGCGACATTCACCGCCGTGATGTCGAGGACGAGCATGAACTGCGCAGCACAGAGCAGCCCGAGCAGGAACCAACTCCGCCTGGTGGGCGTCGAGTGGACGTGGTCGACCTGCTCGCTGTCGACGGGTGCGCGCCTGCCCTGAGCGGGCCCGTGAACGCGGTGGGCACGTGGGTTCGGGGTGGTCATTCCAGCCTCCTCTTGTCATGAACGGATGTTCACGATACAGTCATGAACGCAAGTTCACAACCGAAGGAGGAACATCAATGTCAACGCTCACCTTCATCGCGACCTACCGGGTCCTGCCCGACGGCCGCGACGCGTTCCGCGACTTCGCCGTCGAGTACGCCGAGTTCGTCGAGCGCGAGGAGCCGAGGGTCATGAGCCTCGGCCTGTACTTCAGCGACGACGGGTCGCGATTCGTCCACGTCATCGAGTTGCCCGATACCGAGGCCATGGAGGCACACCTTCCGCTCGTGGGCTCGTTCATCACGAAGTCCAGCGAGTTCGTGGTGGCCGAGGAGATCACCGTGCTGGGACGTCCCGGGCCGCGACTTCAGGCCGCTCTCGACGGCAACGCCGAGAACGGCGCGCGCGTCGAGGTGCTGGCGCCGCGATGGGCCGGCTTCTCGCGTGCCGCTGTCGTGCCCGCCTGACCTGCGGAGTCGTCGCGCATCCGCCCGCCGTGGGGTCCGGCCGGGTCCCACGGCGGGTGGTCGAACCCAGCCACTAGCCTTGCAGTCGAGATGAGCCCCATGACGGAGAGGACGCACGACGGTGCCTGCCCCGCGCACGAGTGAGGCGACCTCGCGCCTGCGCGCAGACCTGATCGGACACGCCCGAACGATCGTGCGACGCGATGGTGCCTCGGCACTCACGATGCGGGCGCTCGCACGCGAGGCGAAATGCTCGGTCGGCCTGCCGTACAGGGTCTTCGCCGACCGCGAGGAGATCGTGCTCGAGGTCGCGGCACTCGAACTCGAGGACTTGGCCCGCGCGTTCGCCGCTTGGCTCGATGACAGTGCGAACCACACCGTCGCCACCAATCTCGACCGGTACGCCGCGATCCTGCTCGACTCGCCGACCCCGGCACTCATGCACACCGAGATGCTCGACGGCAGCGAGATCGGCCCCCGGGTCCAGGCCGCGGCCCGCGACTCCGACTTCCTCGGCGCGCTCGGTCGTTCTGCCACGGAGTACATCCGGCTCGAGCACGAACGCGGCCGAATTCGTGCCGACATCGACGCAGAGGCGTTCGGCTTCCTCATCACCGGCGCGGTGCACAACCTCGTCGCCGCCGGCCCGGGGTATCCGCGGCCGACCCGCGCCGAACTCACGGTGCTCCTCGACCGGATCGCCCGCACCATCGCGGCGTGAGTCCCTGCATGCCGCCATCACGCGTCGCGCGCGCCGTGCCGGAGCATGAGGATCAACGGCACTCCGGCGGCGACATGCATGACGGCGAGAGCGCCCTTGGTCGCGAGCGTCGCGTCGAGCAGGGCGAGTGGCGGCACCGAGAGCACGAGCACCACGACGGCGATGACCGTCCAGATGGTTCGCGCCCGCGCCGTACGTCGTTCGAGCACCGCGAGCACGCCCCAGGCGGCAAGCGCGAAGGGAAGCGTACTGACGATGACGAGCGGGATGTCGATCGTCAGGGTGCCGACGGCGGGACTGGTGACACGGAAGTCGACGCCGGCTGCCGATGCGATGACCCAGACCACGATCGGCGCCACCACCGCCACGGCGACGGCGATCAGCCGGTGGCGGATGCGGTCAGCTCGCGACGGGCGATGGACGGTTTCGATTGCGACGTTCATTCGGTTCTCCTTCGGTTGTTCGTCTCGCTTCATCGACACGCGGCACTGCGAGAATGTGACGGATGAACCGACTCGACGAGTTGACGAGCGAATTCGAGGCGCACCGCGATCATCTCCGAGCGGTCGCGTACCGAATGCTCGGCTCCCTCAGCGAGACCGATGACGCCGTGCAAGAGACGTGGCTTCGCGCGAGCCGGGCGAACACCGACGAGGTACGGAATCCCGGCGCGTGGCTGACCACGGTGCTCGCCCGGGTCTGCCTGAACATCCTGCGCGCACGCGCCGCCCGACGCGAGAACTCCCTCGAAGTGCACATGCCCGATCCGATCGTGACTCGCGTCGATGGCTCCGACCCGGCGTACCAGGCCGAACTCGCCGATTCCGTCGGCCTCGCGCTTCTCGTGGTCCTCGACAGCCTGACCGCCGACGAACGGTTGGCGTTCGTGCTTCACGACACCTTCTCGGTGCCCTTCGACGAGATCGCGTCGATCCTCTCGTCCACGCCGGCAGCCGCCCGGCAGCTCGCAAGCCGAGCGCGACGGCGAGTCAAGGACGCACCCGCACCCGACCGCGACTCCGCGCGCCAGCATGTGGTCGTCGACGCGTTCTTCGCCGCATCTCGAGACGGCGACTTCGATGCACTCGTCGCCCTGCTGCACCCCGATGTCGTGCTGCGCGCCGATGGCGGACCCGACCGGCCCGATGTCTCGGCAATCCTCCGGGGCGCTCAGCGGGTCGCGGGCAACGCCGCCGTCTACGCCGAATACGCGCCGCTCGCGCACCGTGCGCTCGTCAACGGCACGCCGGGCGCGGTCGTCGGTACCCCCGAGGACCCGATCGCGGTGATCGCGTTCACGGTGAGCGGAGGGAGGATCGTCGCCATCGACGTCCTCGCGGATCCCGACCGCCTCCGCTCCCTCGGTAGTTCCGCCTGGGTGGGCTGATCGCGCCTCGCGACTTCAAGGTGCGGCATCCGGCGCCCCTCCCCGCCGTCGCAGCAAGGGCGTAGCGTGGCCTCCAGGCAGCAGACCGAAGCACAGAACCGAAGCACAGTTGAGCGCACGCATCGAGGTGAGCTTCCGATGACCGAAGACGGACGCCCGTCGATGGCAGGTAGGACCGTGCTCATCACCGGCGCGACCGGCGGCATCGGCAAGGCCACCGCCATCGGCCTCGCCCGGGTCGGCGCCCGCGTCGGCATCGTCGGTCGTGACGCAACGCGCGCGGAGGCCGCCGCAGCCGACATCCGCTCGGAGGTCTCGACCGATCCCGACGTCGACGTCTTCGTCGCCGATATGTCCTCGCAGGCCGAAGTGCGCCGGCTGGCCGCCGAGGTGCTGACCGCGTACCCCCGCCTCGACGTGCTCGTCAACAACGTGGGCGGGTTCTGGGCGCACCGGCACGTGACGGCCGACGGGCTCGAGCACACCTTCGCCGTCAACCACCTGGCTCCGTTCCTGCTCACCAACCTGCTGTTGGAACGCCTCCGGGCCAGTGCGCCCGCGCGGGTGGTCACGGTCTCGTCGGGCGCCCAGTCGATGGGGCGCATCGACTTCGACGACCTGCAGGGCGAGCGGAAGTACTCGGGGCAACGGGCGTACAACCAGTCGAAGCTGGCGAACGTCATGTTCACCTACGAGCTCGCACGTCGGCTGCAGGGCACCGGCGTCACCGCGAACGTGCTGCACCCGGGCGTCACCAGTACCGGTTTCGGGGCGGAGGATCAGGCGTGGTACTTCTCGAAGATGAGCGGGCTGGCGAAACGGTTCATGCAGAGCCCCGCCAAGGGCGCTGAAACGCCCATCCACCTCGCCTCGTCGCCCGACGTCGACGGCGTGACGGGTGAGTACTTCGCCAACCGCACGGTCAAGCGCTCCAATCCGATCTCGTACGACGTCGAAGCCGCGCGTCGCCTGTGGCAGGTGAGCGCCGACCTCGTCGGGCTCGCCTGAGCGCCTCGCCACTCGCCACGGTCGCCGCACGGGCGTAGCGTGGCCCGCAGGCAGCAGAGCGACACGGCAGCAGACCGAACAAGGGAGTCAGTGATGGCCCAGCAGAAGATCGTCATCGCCGAGCTCGAGAACGCGTAGCAGTCGGATGCCGCGAAACCCCGACATCCCCGACTCGTTCGACGTCTACACCGTCGTCGTGCTCCGGCGACCCGCGGATGCTCCCGCCCTGTCCGACGGGGAGCTCGACGAGCTCCAGCAGCACCACCTCGCGTACCGCGCCGAACTCGGTCGACGAGGCGTGCTCGTCGTGAACGGGCCGTTCGACGCGCAGAGCGACCCGTCGTATCGGGGCATGTCGATCTTCGCGTGCGACCCGGCCGAGGCCGCGAGGCTGTCAGACGCCGATCCCTCCGTCGCGGCGGGGCGGCTCGCCTACGACGTGATGGAGTGGTGGGTGCGGGCCGACTCGCTCGCGTTCCCGCTCACCCCCGACACCGTCGGCGATCGCCGCTCGATGCCCGACGACTGAGGGGGCGCCGCG
>DASUVU010000047.1:0-3373 GCA_036378815.1 Agromyces sp.
GGAGCCCGGTGCGCGGGCGCCCGGTGCGCGGGCGCCCGGTCGCATGTCCGCGGCCGGTGCGCCGGCGGTGGTACGCGACCGTCGCGAACGCGAGCGCGAAGCCCCAGATCGGCCAGAGCAGCGCCGGGCCGACGGTCACGAGGTGCTCGGACAGCGGGAGGTCACCGGCCGCCACGACTCGCACGAACGTGACTCCCCCGCCGAAGACGACGAATGACGCTGCGAGCCCCGGAATGACCGCGAGCAGCACGGGCACGGAACGCCCGCCGAGAGCCGGCACCCACTTCGGCAGAACCTCGCCCCACCGGAGCACGAGCCCACTCGTGAGCGCAGCGGCGCCGATCGCCACGAGCGCGAGTCCGCCACCGCGCCACCAGAGGCCCGACTCCTGGCCTTCCCGGAGGAGCGCATCCGAGATGCCGAACGGCACGCCCGCCACCCACACCAGGCGCGTGGCGGCGTAGAGCAGCGGGATGACGACGGCCACCCACGTCGCGATCATGGCGGACCGGCCCACGGGTCGGCCGTTCGTCACACGGGGCCGGGCCGCAGCGGACGCGCTCAGCAACCGGCGCCGCCGGGCCCATGACGCGGCCGCCGCGACCCAGAGGAGGGCGCCGAGGAGTGCGATCAGCTGCACGAGGGTCCCGGGCGGCATGGGCGGGAACGCCAGGCTGAGCACGTAGCCGATCCAGCCCATTAGGCGGGCGTCGACGGCGGCGACCGAGGCAGTGACGGTCAGTGCCACGGCGTAGACGGACGGCACGAACGGCGACGGCGGCGGTGCCCCGGCGCGTGCGGCGAGCCGGGCTCCGACGAGCAGCCAACCGGCGACCAGCACACCGATTCCGGCGACGACCGCGACGATCGGCGCGCCGACCTCCGGAGGAATGAGTTCCATCGGCGTGTGCACGTCGAAGGCGGCCGGCGGTGATGGATAGCCCGGAGCGCCGAGCGACCACGCGACACCCGCGATCAGCGCCGCGGCCGACCACAGCAGTGCGAGCACGACGGGGACCAGCAGGGCGGTCACCTCGGGGGCTCGCGGTCGTGGAATGGCGGTGGAATCTTGCATCACTTCGTTCATGCCTCGACTCTTCTCGCACCGCGCTGTCGACGCTT
Organism: Agromyces sp.; assembly: GCA_036378815.1. GTDB lineage: Bacteria > Actinomycetota > Actinomycetes > Actinomycetales > Microbacteriaceae > Agromyces. Next base: position 1,123 of record DASUVU010000047.1, read on the forward strand.
CGCCCGTGCGAGCGAATCGGATGCCCCGAGCGGGGGAATCCTCCGAGTGACGCCGTGCGATGTGCTCGATCGCGGCTCCCGCCGCGGCATCCGGCGCGGCATCCGGCGCACGTCACGGCGTCCGACTCAGCTGCGCGAGATGAACCCCGACTCGTATGCCCGGATCACGGCCTGCGTGCGGTCGCGCACACCGAGCTTGGCGAGCATGCTCGCGACGTGCGACTTGACGGTCTCGACGCTGACCACCAGCTCGTCGGCGATCTCGCCGTTCGAGAGGCCGCGCGCGACGAGGCGCAGCACGTCCTGTTCGCGGTCGCTGAGCCCGGCAGCTGCGAGCGCGTCGCTCGTCGTCGGCGCGGACGTGCCGTTCTGGTGACCGGATGTCGCGAGCCGCCGGATGGCGGCCGGGTACAGCAGTGCATCGCTGCGAGCGACCGTTTCGATGGCGCGCACGAGCTCTTCGGGCTCGACGCGCTTCAGGACGAATCCGTCGGCCCCGATGCGCAGCGCCTCGTAGACGTGATCGTCGCTCTCGAAGGTGGTGAGGATGAGCACGCGCGGCGACGGCTCGCCCCGTTCCACGAGTCGCGCCGTCGCTTCGAGCCCGTTCATCCGCGGCATCCGCACGTCCATGAGCACGACGTCGGGATGGAGCAGGTCGACCAGGGCCTCGACCTCGTCACCGTCGGACGCCTCCCCGACGACCGTGAGCCCGGGCTCGGCTTCGAGGATCGCGCGGAACCCCTTGCGCACCAGCTGCTCGTCGTCGACGAGCAGCAGGGTGATCGGATCGCTCATGATGCACCACCGAGCGGGAGCACGACCTCCAGCACCCAGTCGCTGCCTCGGAGCTCGGCGTCGCTCGACCCGCCCAGCATGGCCACGCGCTCACGGATGCCGCGGAGCCCGCGCTGTTCGATTCCGGGGTGCAGCGCCGGCCGCGCGCCCCGTGCATCGGCCGCCGGATTCGAGACGCGGAGCACGACGTCGCTTGCACCGATGGTGAGCGACACGACCACGCGGGGCTCGCTCGCGTGACGCAGCGCATTGGTGAGCGCCTCCTGGACGACGCGATACAGGGCGCTACGCATGCTCGACGGCAGTGCGGCGGGATCTCCGACCACGGTGTACCGCACCTCGAGTCCGGCAACTCGTGCGTCGGCGACGAGATCGTCGACGGTTCGCCGCAGGGCGGTCGCGGCATCCGATACCTCCTGGGGCGGCGTGCGCAGCACGCGGAGCGCGTAGTCGAGGTCGGCGACCGCGGTGCGCCCTGCTCGTTCGACCTCCGCGATCGCCGCGAGCGCGGCCTCGGGGTCGCGGTCGATCAGGCGTCGGGCCGCGGCGGCCTGCACGGTCGTGAGCGTCAGTGCGTGGCCGATCGAGTCGTGCAGCTCCCTCGCGAGCTCGTTGCGACGCTCGAGTTCGGCGGTGGCGCGGTTCGCGGCATCCAGCTGTTCCTCGGCCGATGGCCCCAGGAGCATGCGGGCGAACCACGGGAGGAGGATGCCGCTCGCGACGACGAGGGCGACGGCGAGGGCCGTGACGACGAGCGCGAACGAGGCCGCCGTCTCGGGCGCGAGCCCCGGCAGCACGGACTCGATGCCGGGATCGTCGGCCGAGCCCGTGGCCGCATCGACCGCCATGGTGATCGTGAACGGGATGCCGAACCCGATGGCGAACACGAGGGCGGCGCCCGAGACGAGGTGTCCGGCGAAGAAGAGCGCCGCGCGAAGCCGATCGGCGGGCGTGGTCCGCCGGCCGGGTTCGGGTACGTCGAGGTCGAGTAGCTGGTTCGCCGCAGTGCGCTCGAGCGTGCGCGTGACGGTGAGGAACGCCGGCAGCGCGAGCAGCGCGAGGATGACCAGCACGGCACCGCGGGCGAGCACCGCGACCGTCGCCGTCTCGGGACGCGGGACGACGAGCACGCTCACCGCCCACGTGATGAGCAATGCGTACGGGATCGCGACGAGCCCGCCCAGCAGCAGGAACAGCGTGCGACGCCACGCGGTGCGCAGTCGCTCACCTGCGGTCACGCGCCAGGAGTTCACCATCCCATCGTGCCCGAGTCGAGTGTTGGACGCTTCCCTCGCAGGAGGGATCGCTGGGCCGTCGTCTTCTCCCTTGCGCTCGGTGCCTACTCGAACATATCTTCGAATCTTGGTATGATGGATCCGTGACCAGCATCGACCGCTCGCCCTACGCCACAGCGCAAGCCGGGTTGTCGGAGCTGGTCGATTCGGCAGTGGCT
>DASUVU010000048.1:0-3107 GCA_036378815.1 Agromyces sp.
GGCCGTGAGGTGCGATACCGCGTCATCGGCGCGCAGCTCAGCGACACCGCCCGACGGCTCGAGGCCATCGGCGCCGAGTGGGACCGCCGTCTCGCGGCGATCAAGCAGATCGCCGAGGAGATGTAGTCCGACCGGGCGGGCCCATCGGCACTGATCGCGCGATGATGGAGGGAAGGATCGCCATCGCCACCAGAAGGAGGCGTCGCCATGGCATTCGACACTCCGAACGGCACCCGTGGAGCGCGCCAGCCCGGCCGCAGTCGTCTCGAACGCTGGGGCAACCAGCGCATGGTCGAGAGCCTTCGCCGCAAGGGCGATCGGCGCGGTGAGAAGCTCGTGCTCGTCACCGTCGGCAGGAAGAGCGGCACTGAGCGGATGACGCCCGTGAGGTGGTTCCCCGACGGCGACGCGAGGCTCATCGTCGCATCCGCGAGCGGGGCACCGCGCAATCCGTCGTGGTACTACAACATGGCCGCACACCCCGACCGGGTGCGCATCGAGTTCGCCGGCCAGCGCATCGACGTCACTCCGCAGCAGCTGCACGGTGCCGAACGCGACGCTGCCTGGCAGCGCATCAAGACCACCGCACGAGGATTCGCGAGGTACGAACGCGTGACCGACCGGCAGATCCCGGTGATCCGCCTGACGCCTCGCGCCGACGCGGAGCCGCGGCATCCGACCACGATCTGAACGCACCGCCATCCGAAGCGAGACGCGGCCGGCCATACGCTGGGGGGATGGACGCCTGCGCCGCGCTCGCCGAATCGATCGACCGCCTCGCGGCGCGCGGCTACTCCGACCGCCGATTCCTGACGGAGCTGGGGCGAGCAGCGGGCGTCCGCCGCGGCCCGCTCTGGCTGACGGATGCCGCGAGCGGCGGCTCGGATCGGGTGCGCGGGCGTGGCTTCCATCCCGACCTCGATGACGACACCGATGGCCAGGTCCGGCACTTCGCCGGAACCGTTGCCGTGGCGGCCCGCATCGGCGGGCGGCTCACGCGCTGGCTCACCGTCGTGGTGCTGCGGGACGCGCCGGACTCGCCCGACGGTCGGCTCAGCGAGGAGGCGATCGAGTTCGTGCGGATCGTCCGATCGGGCCAGCTCGCACAGGGGGATGCCGCGGACTGGGTGCGGCGGCGGCTGTGCCACGCTCCGGCGACCGAGTAGTCGGGGGCTCCTGACGGCAGGTGCCGCCTGCGCCGCGCACGCGTACCCTGAGCGCAACGAAGGAGGGACGAGATGAGCGAAGGAGATCGCGAACGGCCGTCGGAGTACCGCGATCGGGCGGGGTATCCCGACGGTGCCGGATTCCTCGACGAGGGCACGGCCGAGCTCGTCGACGAGGTGACGGCCGACGCGGTACGCGCGGTCGATCGGCCATCGGCGGACGCCGAGGCCGAGATCGAGGTGCACCGCCGCGACGACGAGCACGTCTACGTCGCCACGATCGGGGATCTCGAGGTGGCGAACCTGCGATACGACGAGGTCGAAGGCCGAGTCGTCGTCTACACGACGACCGTCGTTCCCGAGTTCCGCGGTCGAGGCATCGCGACCGATCTCATCGCCGACGTGCTCGATGACATTCGCGAACGAGGCATGCGTGTCACCGTCTACTGCCGGGTCGTCGCCGCGTTCATGGCCGGCAACCCGCAGTTCGCCGACCTGGTCGACCCCGAGCATCCGGGCCGCTGAGCCGTTCCGGCGCTCACATGTCGGTGATCACGGCCAGAATGGAAGGCGAACGTGGAGGCACGACGCATGGGTGACGTGAGGATTGATTCGACGATGCAGACGACGGCAGGGGCGGAGGCAGGGGTAGGGGCTCTCGATGCCGCGGCCACCTCGCATGTGCCGGGGCACCACGCGATCGGCTGCCCCGAGTGCTTCGACGAGCTGCAGCGCAATCGCGACTGGTGGAAGGCTCGGCCCGAGGGTTCGCGACTGGTGGGCCTCGTCGTATCGCGCGACGACATGCCGCCCGTCGTCGAGCAGCGGAACGACCTGGCCGCCTTCGGCGTGGCGATCCTCGACTTCAAGCACCCCGTCCCCGAGGCGACCGTGACGTGGGAGGAACGGCTCGGCCGTCTCTTCGAATCGCTCGGGCCCGGCGACGTGCTGGTGGTGGCGAACGAACGTGCGCTCGGCCGCACGTCAGAAGACGTGGCGCGCACGATCAGGATCCTGCGGCGGCACAACCTCGTGGTGAAGGTGCTGAGCCACGGGGCGCCGCACCTCGAGGACGCGCGCGGCTGACCGGTGGTCGCCGCCCGCGATATCGCCCGGTGGCGGCTGCGCTCGCAGCTGCTGGCCGCTCCGACCGAGCGCGCCGAGCAGGTCGTGCAGTCGCTGCTGGCCGTGCAGGCCGAGAACCCGTCGCAGTCGGCGTGGGCGGTGGCGACGCGCACGACGTCGCCGCGCCAGCACGACCTGGCCGACGCGCTCGCGGACGCTCGCGTGCTGCGTACCCACGTGCTGCGTTCGACGTGGCACTACGTCCACCGCGACGACCTGCAGTGGTTGCAGGACCTCACGTCGCCACGCGTGCGGCCGATCTTCGAGCAGCAGCTGCAGCCCCTGGCTGGTCGCGTGTCCGCGTTGGCCGAGACGGTCGAGCAGGAGCTTGCCGCGTCATCCGATCGCACTCGCGCCGACCTCGGCGACGCGTTGGCCGAGCGCGGCGAGCAGTTGACCGGCTATCAGCTGATGCTGCTGCTCGGGTTCCTCGAACTCGAGGGCCTCGTGACCAGTGGAGCGCCCCGCGACGGCGAGCACACCTACGCCCTGTTCGCCGATCGGGTTCCCGAGCCGAGGCGCCTCGACCGCGACGAGGCGCTTGCCGAGCTGGCGCTGCGCTACTTCACCTCGCACGGTCCCGCGACTGAACGCGACCTCACCTACTGGGCCACACTCACCGTGACCGACGTGCGCCGCGGCATCGCCGGCGCCGGCGACCGGCTCGCGTCATTCGAGTACGACGGGCGCACCTTCTGGCACGCGCCTGGCGATGCCCCGGCATCCGCCTCGCCCTCGGGCCACCTGCTGCAGCTCCTCGACGAGATGTACCGGGGCTACCAGGACTCGCGCTGGCTGCTCGACGCCGAGGGCGTG
>DASUVU010000049.1:0-2032 GCA_036378815.1 Agromyces sp.
GGTGGTCGTCTCGTGGACGACCACCCGCCGGGGGTCGGTCGCTAGCCGGCGACCGGGGGCTCGACGGTCTTCGCGTCGATCTCTTCGATCAACTCGGGAACCCAGTCGGCGCCGTCCTGCACGAGTGTCGCCTGGTACATCGGCTGGATCATCGCGTGGTCCTCCTCGCGGACGGTGATCTCGCCCTTGACGGAATCGAAGGTCCAGCCCTCGAGGGCGGCGATCATGCCGTCGACGGTGTCGTCGCCCTCGCGGATCGCCTGGACGATCATCTGCGCGGCCACGAAGCCGTCGGGCGAGAACAGGTCGGCCTGGTGGCCTGCGGCCTCGAGGTGCTCGATCATCGCCTTCTCGGCGTCGGTGCCCGCGGCACCACCGAAGTAGTGGTTCAGGAACGAGATCTTGTCGGATGCCTCGCCGTACGCGCCGTACGTGGCGACATCGCCGAGGCCCGTGACCACGGGCACGGCGTCGAACACGCCCTGCTGGGTGAGCGCGCTCCACATCGCGCCCGACGAGGCGCCGGCCCACGCCACGAAGACGAGGTCGGGCGACGCCGCGAGCAGCTGCTGCGCGAACGGGGTGAACTCCGTGGCGTCCTCGGCCACGAGCACGCCCTCGACCGTGGCGCCCTGGCCACCGAGCACGGCCTGCACGCCGGCGAGGTTGCCCTGGCCGAACGCCGTGTCCTGGGCGAAGACGACGACCTTCTTGCCCGCCGGGTCGCCGATGAACGTACCCGCCGTGGCGACATCCTGGAAGGTCTGGCGACCCGAGCGGAAGGTGTACTCGTTGACGCCGGTGATGGCGTCGGTCGCGGCCGGACCCGAGATGTAGAGGACCTTGTTCTGCGCGGCCTGCTCGGCGAGCGCGGTGGCGATGCCCGAGACCACGGTGCCCGCGATGATCTGCGTGCCCTGGCCGATGACGTCCTTCGCGAGCGAGACGGCGGTGTCGGGATTGCCCTGGTCGTCGAGCCACTCGATCTCGAGCTCGCGGCCGTCGACCGTGCCGGTGCCGTCGGTGGCGTAGTCGAGCCCGGCTTCGAAGCCCGCGGTGTAGGCCTCGCCGTACGCGGCGAGCGGGCCCGTCTGGGAGGTGATCATGGCAACCTGCACCGGAGCGGCCGAATCGGTCTGCTCGGCGTCGCCTCCGGCGGCGGTGTTCGGCGCACAGCCGACCAGGGCGATGGTCGCGGCGGCGATGACTGCCGTCGCGAGATACTTCTTCGTAACCCGCATGTGTATGCCTCTCAACGGTGATGGCTGGACGAACCTGACAGCTGGTTCAGGTCTCAGGAAAGTACAATATGGTGGAAGCGCATCGCTCGCAACCCGTACGAAGGAGTCCTGGAGACATGAGCACCCCCGACGTCGTCATCATCGCAGGGGCACGCACCCCGTTCGCCCGGATCAACGGCAACCTGGCGGGCAAGACGGCCGTCGAACTCGGCACCGTGGCGATTCGCGGTGCGCTCGAGCGCGCCGGCGTCTCCCCCGACGACGTCGACGCCGTCATCATGGGCCAGGTGCTGCAGGCGGGCGCCGGCCAGAATCCCGCGAAGCAGTCGGCTGTCGCCGCGGGCATCCCGTGGCGAGTTCCCGCAACCACCGTCAACAAGGTGTGCCTGTCGGGCCTCGTCGCGATCACGGATGCCGCGCGCCTGATCCGCCTCGGCGAGGCATCCGTCGTCGTGGCCGGCGGCCAGGAGTCGATGACCAAGGCGCCGCTCATCCTCCCCGGTTCCCGCGCGGGGTGGAAGTACGGCAGCGTCGAGATGATCGACCATGCCGCCAACGACGGCCTCACCGACGCGTTCGACCAGGAGTCGATGGGCGCGTCGACCGAGCGGTTCAACGAGCGCTACGGGCTCACCCGCCCCGAGCAGGACGAGATCGCGGCCGAGTCGCACCGCCGTGCCGGTGCCGCCCAGGCGAACGGCGTCTTCGACGACGAGATCGTCGCGGTCGACGTGCCCCAGCGCAAGGGCGACCCCATCTCGGTCGCGGTCGACGAGGGCGTGCGTCCCGAC
>DASUVU010000050.1:0-7143 GCA_036378815.1 Agromyces sp.
CGGCGACGACGATGAGCACGACCGCCCAGAACGCCAGCCACCCGGGATCCAACGGCGGCTCGACCCAGTCGAGGATGGCGAACCACACCACGACGGCGGCGGCGATCACGTAGAGCGCGCGGGGGAGCGCCGTCAGCACCAGCCAGGTGCGGACGTCGAGCGGGCAGCGATCCCAGACGATCGAGCGTTCGGTCTGCCGCTGCATCAGCTGGTTGAGCCAGATGAGCAGCGCGACGAGCAACGCCGAGGCGACGACCCAGCCGATGGGCGAGAGCAGTGGGGGGTCGGCGTTCTCGTCGAGCAGGAACGACACGAACCGCACCGGTCCAGATCCGTCGAGGCCGGGGACGAGGCCGATCACCCAGCCGATCGCGCTCGCGACCGCGGAGATCACCCAGGCGAAGAAGGCGGATGCCGCAGACAGGCCCGGCAGCATCGCCGCGATCACGAGGGCGGCGATCGTCGAGAGTCCGAGCGACTTCTTGTCGATGACGACGAGGCGGTTGCGGATGTAGTCGACGGGAGCGGCGACCGTCGGGAAGTCGGGCCCGAGCAGGTGCCGCACCGTGGGTTCCACGACCTGGACGGTGTTGGCGAAGTACATGCCGTGATCCAGCAGCGGCTGGCTGGTGTTGTGGACGGCGTGTTCCTCGGGGCCGAGCGCGTCGGTCGCGGGCGACGGGAAGTAGGCGGCCTGCCAGCGCTTGCGCGCCTCCCGCTTGGTGTCGGCGATCGGCCCGGCCGAGAATGGGTCCCAGATCGCCCAGTGGTTCGACCACGCGACGCGCTTCTCGGGTGGAGCATTCCGGTTCTTCTCGATCCAGGTGTTCACGGGGGTGTAGGTGTCCTTGCGGCCCTGCCACTTCTCGCGACCGAGCAGCACGACGGCGGCGCCGACGGTCGTGAGCCGACGCACGTTGAGCGTGGCGGGCTCGAGCTCCTCGAAGAGGGCGAAGGTCGCGACGGCGGCTCCCTGCGAGTGCGCGAAGAGGTGCACCTCCCCCTTCGGGCGTACGAGCTCCTTCGCCCGCTGGAGCGCGTCCCGCACCACCAGCCGCATCGCCGACGCCCGAACGGGTCGCTCCTTCCACGAGGCGACATCGCCGATCGACTCGACGAGCTGGTCGAGCACGCCCTGCGCGACGTTCTTGAACCACGGGATGAGCAGCAGCGGACTCAGCAGCGGCAGGATCGGCGTGAGCACCGCGCCGAGGAGCACGAGGAACACCCAGACCACGACGTACGCGAGCGTCGAGACGACGAGTCGGATGAGGTCCACGACGAAGTTCACCGGCTTCGGCATGAGGAGCACCTGCTTCGGCGCCCGAAGGCGCTGCACGAGCGTGAGCCACGAGAGCACCACCATGGTGTTCCAGAACAGCCCGAGGCTTCGCGCGATCGCCCGCCACATGAACGGCACCGCCCACTTGAAGACCTGTGCGCGGCTCATCGGCACGAACGACTCCGACCACCGGGCCTCGAGGATCGCGACGTTCCGCTCGATCGTCTCGGCCGGGCCATCCGGTGCGTCGAGCTCGCGACGCTTCGGGAACCGAACCGTCGCGGTCACCATCGGCACGTCGCCCGAGAGGTCGGACTCGTGGATGGTCACGCCGTGGCGCTCGTCGGCGCCGATGATGCGGTCGCGGGCGACCCAGTCCATGCGCTCGAGGATCGGCTCGGCCCACTCGAGGAGGATCTGGCTGCGGTACGCGTTGCCCATGCCGTGCACCACGACCAGCACCGCATCGAATTGCCCGGGCTGCGGTCGGGCTGCCGATTCGGAACCCATCTCGGGGGCGATCAGCATGTGGTCCTCCTGCGTCGGTGCCCCGGTCGTGGGCCTTCCGGCACGCTAGTGCCCGGCGCTCAGGCGGATCAAGCGACCGCCCCCGAACGCGGGGCGCGTCACGTCAGCTTCGACCCGCGCGTCGACTGTTCCATCCCGCAGACTCCTGAAAACAAGGACATTCGTGGCCGCGCACCATCCTCGACGCTCGCACTCGCCCCGCTCCCTCGCCCTGCCCCCTCAGATTCGCACGCTCGCCCTCTTCCCACGCGCGCGCCCGCTCTTCCCGGCGCGCATCGTCCTTGCTTTCAGGAGTCACGAGAACTCCCAACGCTCCCGTCCTTGTTTTCAGGAGTTCGCCAGAGCCCCCGTCGCTCCCGTCCTTGTTTTCAGGAGTCGTGGTGCGTTGAGTACCGCGAGCGACAGCCCCACGGCGGCCCCGCCGCCGATGTTCAGGGACATCCCTGATCCGCGGCGGCCGCGCCGTTCGTAACGTGGGTAACGGTCGCGCGCCGTTGGATCGCAGGGGGAACTGTCACGGCGGCCGCGGCAGGAGAGCCGGCCGCATCTCGATCGCACGAGGTGCCGGCCGGCTTCCTCCACACCCCGAGCCAACCCCACCCGATCCCACCAGCGGAGTACGCCATGGAACACGTCACCACCCGAGCACCGCGCCGAAGCGCTGACCTCCCACACCATCAACCGGTGAGCTGGAGCGACTTCCGCACCGCCGTGCGCTACGACCCGACCAGCCGGCTGATCTTGGCCGTGCCCGAGATGAGCGCGAAGCGCGCCGAGCACGCCTGGCTCGGCGACGCAGTCTCGCAGCACCTCCGCGTCGGCGACCTCGAGGTGTATCGCCGTGACTACGAGCGCGGCACGATCTACTGGTCGCGCCTTCACGGCACGGCTGTCGTGCACGGCATGGTGCGCGACATCTGGGAGCTCCTCGGGTCGGAGCGCTCGCAGCTGGGCCTTCCCGTCGCCGACGTGCAGTTCAACGCCGACAACGGAGAGTTCAGCGGGTGCTTCGAACACGGCACGATCGTCTGGTCGCCCGCCGGCGGTCCGATGATCACCGTGGTGCCCCAAGCCTGAGCCGAGGCATCCGCCCGCTCGTGACAGACTCGGACGGATGACCCTGCCGCTCCTCGACCGCGCCCCGCGCCCGTACGACGCCGACGCGATGTACGACGCGTTCGTGGACTGGGCCGACGGGAGGGGCTTCGCGCTCTACCCGGCGCAGGACGAGGCGATCATCGAGATCGTCTCGGGGGCGAACGTGATCCTCTCGACGCCGACGGGCACGGGCAAGTCGCTCGTCGCGGTCGCGGCGCACGCGGCATCCGTCGCCCAGGGCGGCCGCACCTGGTACACGGCGCCCATCAAGGCGCTCGTGAGCGAGAAGTTCTTCCAACTCGTCGACATCTTCGGCGCGCAGAACGTGGGCATGGTCACCGGCGACAGCTCGGTGAACCCCGATGCCCCGATCATCTGCTGCACGGCCGAGATCCTCGCGAACCTCGCCCTGCGTCAGGGTGCGGATACCGCGGTCGACCAGGTCGTCATGGACGAGTTCCACTACTACGGCGACCCCGACCGCGGGTGGGCATGGCAGGTGCCGCTCATCACGCTGCCGCGGGCCCAGTTCATCCTCATGTCGGCGACGCTGGGCGACGTCACGGCCATCGCCGACGACCTCGCCCGCCGCACCGGACGCGAGACCGCGCGCGTCACGGGCGTCGACCGGCCCGTGCCGCTGCACTTCTCGTACGCGAGGACGCCCGTGCAGGAGACCGTCGAGGAGTTGCTCGACACCCGGCAGGCGCCGGTCTACATCGTGCACTTCTCGCAGGCCGCGGCGATGGAGCGGGCGCAGGCGCTGTCGTCGATCCGGGTCGTCTCGCGCGAGGGGCGCGACGAGATCGCCGACGCGATCGGCGGATTCCGCTTCACGACCGCGTTCGGCAAGACCCTCTCGCGGCTCGTGCGCGCCGGGATCGGGGTGCACCACGCGGGCATGCTGCCGCGGTACCGGAGGCTCGTCGAGACGCTCGCCCAGCGCGGGCTGCTCCGGGTCATCTGCGGTACCGACACGCTCGGAGTCGGCATCAACGTGCCGATCCGATCGGTGCTCATCACCGCTCTCTCGAAGTACGACGGCCAGCGGATGCGGCAGCTGAGCGCCCGCGAGTTCCACCAGATCTCGGGGCGAGCCGGGCGGGCGGGGTACGACACCGCCGGAACGGTCGTCGTGCTCGCACCCGACCACGAGATCGAGAACGAGCAGGCGATCCGCAAGGCGGGCGACGACCCCAAGAAGGTCAAGAAGATCGTGCGCAAGAAGGCCCCCGCCGGGTTCGTGAACTGGGGCGAGCCCTCATTCGAGCGACTCGTCGCCGCCGAGCCCGAGGCGATGGTGCCGCAACTGAAGCTGACGGCGGCGATGCTGATCAACGTGATCGGCCGCGGGGGAGACGTCGTGAGCGGCATCCGTTCGCTCGTGTTCGACAACCACGAACCGCGGGCACGGCAGTTCGAGCTGGCCCGCCGCGCCCTCGAGATCCTGCGCACGCTGCGCGCTGCGGGCGTGGTCGACATCCTCGAGCCCACCGCGCCCGGGCGTCTGGCCGACCTTCGCCTCACCGTCGACCTGCAGCCGAACTTCGCGCTGAACCAACCGCTCTCGCCGTTCGCGCTCGCGGCCATCGAGCTGCTCGATCCCGACCCTTCGACGGGCTCAGGGACCGCCGGGGTGGGCACAGGTCACTACGCGCTCGACGTCGTGAGTGTGATCGAGTCGACGCTCGACGACCCCCGCCCCATCCTGTCGCAGCAGCAGTACAAGGCCCGTGGCGAAGCGGTGGCTGCGCTGAAGCAGGAGGGCATCGAGTACGACCAGCGCATGGAGCTGCTCGAGGAGGTGACCTGGCCGAAGCCGCTCGACGAGCTGCTCGCCCAGGCCTTCGAGACGTTCGCGTCGACGCAGCCATGGGTGCTCGATTTCGAGCTCTCGCCGAAGTCGGTCGTGCGCGACATGTTCGAGCGCAGCATGTCGTTCGGCGAGTACGTGTCGTTCTACCAGCTCGCGCGCAGCGAGGGGCTCGTGCTCCGGTACCTCTCCGACGCGTTCCGGGCGATCCGGCAGACCGTGCCGACCGAGGCGAAGGACGAGGAGCTGCTCGACATCATCGAGTGGCTCGGCGAGCTCGTGCGCCAGGTCGACTCCAGCCTCGTCGACGAGTGGAACGAGCTCGTCGATCCGTCGAGCCACCTGCCCGAGGACGAGGCCGCCGTCGTGCCGCCGCCACCGCCGTCGGTCGTCACGAACCGGCGCGCGTTCACGGTGCTCGTGCGCAACGAGCTCTTCCGCCGGGTGCAGCTCGCGGCGCTCGAGCGCGACGACGAGCTCGCCGAACTCGACCCCGACGCCGCATGGCCCGAGGCGCTCGACCGGTACTACGCCGAGCACGACGACATCCTCACGGGTCCGGCTGCTCGCTCGCCGCGACTCGTCACGATCGACGAGACGGATGCCGCCTCCGGCGTCTGGAGCGTCGAGCAGGTGATCGACGACCCCGCGGGCGACCACGACTGGCGGATCCGGGCCGAGGTGGACCTCCGCGCGTCGGCGGAGGAGGGGGCGGCAGTCGTGCGCGTCACGGAGGTCGTTCGGCTCTGATTCGCCTCGGATTCCGCCGCTGATGCGCACCCGCGCGTCCAGTCGCGGCATCCGTGCTCATCTGAGCATCCGAAATGAATCACAGGTGGCCGCAGCGTGAGGAATGCGCGGTTACCCCTTGGCAGCGGGGGAAGCCGAACGTACGCTGCTAACGTCCCCTGCATCGCGTGTGAGGGACGCATTGGCCGGGGAATGCGAATCCGACGCTCCTCGGGCGACTCGTAGAGGAGAACACCGGGATGCAATCACGTTCACGCAGGCGGTTCGTCGCCGGGGCGGCGCTCGCCACGGCAACGGCCGTCGGACTCACGCTCGGGGCGATGGCACCGGCGCAGGCGGCACCGTCGCCGAAGGGCAAGGAAGCCCGCAGCGTCGACATCAACCTCGTCACCATCAACGACTTCCACGGGCGCATCGAGCAGTCCGGCACCGCCGCCGGCATCGCGCGCCTCGGCAGCGCCGTCGACGCATTCCGTGCCCAGAACCCCAACACGGTGTTCGCCGCGGCCGGCGACCTGATCGGCGCGTCGACCTTCACGTCGTTCATCCAGCAGGACGTTCCCACGATCGAGGGCCTCAACGCCGCGGGCCTCGACGTGAGCGCCGTCGGCAACCACGAGTTCGACCAGGGCTTCGCCGACCTCACCGATCGCGTGATGCCGCTCGCCGACTGGGAGTACCTCGGCGCCAACATCCACGATGCCGAGACCGGCGACCCTGCCCTGCCCGAGTACTGGCTGCAGAAGTTCCAGGGCGTCACGATCGGCTTCGTGGGCGCGGTCACCGACGAGCTGCCCTCGCTGGTGAGCCCGGCGGGCATCGAGGACATCACCGTCGAGGCGCCGGTCGACGCGGCGAACCGCGTCGCCGACCAGCTCAGCGACGGCAAGAAGAACAACGGCGAGGCCGACATCGTCATCCTGCTCGTGCACGAGGGTGCCGCCACGACCAACATTGCCGACGCCGTCGACCCTGAATCGCGATTCGGCAAGATCGTGCTCGGCGCGAACGACAACATCGACGCGATCGTGTCGGGTCACACGCACCTCCCCTACAACCACGTCGTCACCAGCGCGGACTCGCCGGAGTTCGACCACGCGCCGATGCCCGTCATCTCGAGTGGCCAGTACGGTGAGCGCTTCAGCAACATGGAGATCAGCTACGACCGCGCCACGAAGACCATCACCAAGATGGACAACACGCTCTACACGATGGCGACCGCCTTCGATGCCGCCGGCAACGTGACGGCGTGGCTGTACGAGCCCGACCCCGAGATCGTGCCGATCGTGACGGCGGCCACCGAGAAGGCCAACGAGCTCGGCAACGTGGTCATCGGTCAGGCAGAGGGTGCGTTCAACCGGGCGCAGCGTCCCGGCATCGTGAACGGCCAGCCCGCCCTGGTCGAGAACCGCGGTGGCGAGTCGACGCTCGGCAACTTCGTCGCCGACGTGCAGCTCTGGTCCCTGAACGAGGACGACCAGGACCGTGGCGTGCAGATCACGTTCATGAACCCCGGAGGCCTGCGCGCCGACATCAACGCCGGCGACACGACGTACCGCGAGGCTGCGAACGTGCAGTCGTTCGCGAACACCCTCGTGACGCTCGACCTCACGGGTGACCAGATCAGGCGCATCCTCGAGGAGCAGTGGCAGCCCGCCGGCGCCTCACGGCC
>DASUVU010000051.1:0-5490 GCA_036378815.1 Agromyces sp.
CCACTCGCAACTCCTGAAAGGTCGCGCCCATGAACGTCGTCACCCGATGGGCCCGGCGCCGTTGGGTCGCCCCCATCGCCTCCGGGGCGCTCATCCTCGTCGCCGTCCTCCTGTCGCTCTCGGCGGGCGTGAACCCGTTCGCCGGCGGCCACGCAGCGATGAGCATGCAGCCCGAGGCATCCGGCCTGCTCATCGCCTCCGACGTCGTGATGGTCGCCGCGGCCGTGGTCGCCGGCATCCGGATCCTCATCACGGCCCTGCGAGCGGTCGTCGCCAAGGTCGTCGCCATCGACCTGCTGGTCTCCGTCGCAGCGATCGGCGCCCTGATCATCGGGGAGCTCTGGGAAGCGGCTGCCGTCACCTTCCTGTTCGCCATCGGTCACGCGCTCGAGGCCGCGACGATGAACAAGACCCGCTCCGCCCTCGCCGAGCTCGTCGCCGTCGCCCCCGACGTCGCCCTCGTGCTCCGCGACGGCGAGCAGGTCGAGGTCTCCGCCGCCCAGGTGCAGCCCGGCGAGACCGTGCTGGTGAAGAACGGCGCCAGGGTTCCGGTCGACGGCGTCGTCATCGGCGGCGTCGGTGCCCTGGACGAGGCGTCCATCACGGGTGAGTCCATCCCCGTCGAGAAGACCGAGGGCGATCAGGTCTACGCCGGCACCATCTCGAACGGTGGATTCCTCCAGGTCCGAGCGATCGGTGTCGGGACCGACACCACGCTCGCCCGGATCATCCACCGCGTCGAGGAGGCCCAGGACGCCAAGGCGAAGACGCAGACCTTCATGGAGCGGTTCTCCACCTGGTACACCCCCGGCATCATCCTGCTGGCCCTTGCGGCCGGCCTGATCTCGGGCGACGTGGTCTTGGCGCTCACCCTGCTCGTGATCGGCTGCCCCGGCGCGCTGGTCATCTCGATCCCGGTCGCGATCGTCGCCGGCATCGGGCGTGGCGCGAAGGACGGAATCCTCATCAAGGGCGGTGAGTTCCTCGAGACATCCGCGAAGATCGACGCCGTCGCGCTCGACAAGACCGGCACCCTCACCGAGGGCAAGCCGTACCTCACTGACGTCACGGTGCTCGACCCGAGTCACACCCGCGACGAGGTGCTGACCTGGGCAGCTCGTGCCGAGGCCGGCTCCGAGCACCCGCTCGCCGGCCCCATCATCGACGCTGCCACGGCTGAGAACCTCGACGTCGCCGGACTGCCCGAGCACACCGAGCCCGTTCCCGGCAAGGGCGTCGTCGCGACGCTCGACGGCCACCGTGTCGCCGTCGGCAACCTGCCCCTGCTGGCCGCCGAGAACATCACGGATGTTCAGGATGCCGCGGCAGAGGCCGACCGGCTCGCCGGCCTGGGACGCACGCCGATGGTCGTCGCCCTCGACGGCCGCGTCATCGGCGTCGTCGCCGTCGCCGACCGGATCCGCGCCGACGCGAGGGAGATGATCACGCGTCTGCACGAGATCGGCGTGAAGAAGGTCGTGATGCTCACCGGCGACACCCGCCGCGTCGCCGAGAACGTCGCCGCCGAGGTCGGGGTCGACGAGGTGCATGCCCAGCTGCTGCCCGAGGACAAGCTCGACGTCGTCACGCGGCTCCAGGCCGAGGGACGAACGGTCGCGATGGTCGGTGACGGCGTCAACGACGCCCCTGCCCTCGCCACAGCCGACATCGGCGTGGCCATGGGTGTCGCGGGCACCGGCGTCGCCATCGAGACCGCGGACATCGCGCTCATGCAGGACGACCTGCGCAAGCTCCCGCAGGCCGTGAGCCTGGCCCGTCGCACGGTCGGCGCCATGCGCCAGAACATCGCGATCGCGCTGATCACCGTGGTCGTGCTGCTCGCAGGCGTCTTCGCCGGCGGTGTGACGATGGCGATCGGGATGCTGGTGCACGAGGCATCCGTGCTCCTGGTGATCGGCAACGCCATGCGCCTGCTGCGGCGTCGGCGCAATGACGTCGGCCTCAGGCCCGACCCAGTCTCACCCGCTACTCGACCACCGCATCGGGCTTCCGCGCCCGATGCAGCGCCACGACGCCCATCGTGAGGTTGCGCCACTCGACGTCGACCCATCCGGCGTCGCGGATCCACCCCGCGAGCGCGTGCTGGTCGGGCCACGCGTTGATCGACTCGTTGAGGTACTCGTAGGCCGTGTCGTTCGAGCTCGACAGCTTCACGAGCGGCGGCATGACGTAGCGCTGGTAGGCGTGGTAGCCGGCCCGCACGAACCCGACGGGCGGGTGCGAGAACTCGCAGATCACGAGCCGTCCGCCGGGCTTCGTGACGCGGAAGAACTCGGCGAGCGCCTGCTTCGGCTCGTTCACGTTGCGCAGGCCGAACGAGATGGTGACGGCATCGAACTCCGCGTCGCCGAAGGGCAGGCTCGTGGCATCCGCTTCGACGAAGACGATGTTCGGCATGCCGGCCTGGCGACGGCGGCCCACCTCGATCATGCCGGGCGAGAAGTCGGCGGCCACGACCGATGCACCCGACTTCGCGAGGCTGGCGCTGGACGTGCCGGTGCCCGCGGCCACGTCGAGGATGCGTTCCCCCGGCTTCGGGGCCACCGCGCGGGTGGTCGCGACCCGCCAGAGCGGCGCGTTGCCGACCGAGAGCACGTTGTTCGTGCGGTCGTACCGTGCCGCGACGCGGTCGAACATCGCCGACACCTGCGAGGGGTCCTTGCCGAGGTCTGGGCGCGTCATCCTCCGATTCTAGGGTCGGATGCCGCAGCCGAACCTGGGTGGGTCATCCCCGTTTCCATGCATGGGAATGCTTCAGAGAACCGCTTCGTTGAACCCTGTGCGGCGGTCGAAATGGCCGCCACATCGTTGAACGGGCCGCTTCGGCCGCGATGAGAGGAAGACATGCAGGCCATCTGGAACGGTGCGGTACTCGCGGAGTCGAACGACACGATCGTCGTCGAGGGCAACCACTACTTCCCGCGCGGGTCGATCGACGAGCGCTATTTCGTGCCCAGCGAGAACCACACGGTGTGCTCCTGGAAGGGCACGGCCAGCTACTTCCACGTCGAGGTCGACGGCAAGCGCAACCCCAACGCCGCCTGGTACTACCCGACGCCGCTCTCGGCGGCGGCCGAGATCACGGACTACGTCGCGTTCTGGCACGGCGTCGAGGTCGTCGAGGAGCTCGCCGCCTGATCGGTCGCTGGTCAAGCCGAACGGCGGTGAGTCGTAGGCTGGTTCGGTGAGTTCGACGGATGCCCCGGCACGGCCCGCGCCCGCAACACGCCTCGTCGTGCGTACCGAACCCGTCGACGAGCTGGCGCCGCTCATCCCGCGCGCCGACCCGCGGCATCCGCTGCTCTGGATGCGACGTGGCGAGGGCATCGTGGGGCTCGGCGAGGCACTGCGCATCGAGACGAGCGGCGCGACCCGGATCCAGGATGCCTCGGCGGCATGGACCTCGCTCTCCGCGAACGCCGACGTCGACGACCGCGTGGGGCTGCCCGGCACCGGGCTCGTGGCGTTCGGCGCGTTCGCGTTCGCCACGGCGTCGGCGTCGACCTCTGTGCTCATCGTTCCCGAGCTCGTGCTCGGGCGACGCGACGGTCGCGCCTGGGCCACGCGAATCGCACTTGCGACGAGCGACGACGGGGATGCCGCGGCATCCACGGCCGGTGCCCTCGAGATCCCCGAACCGACGCCGAAACGCCGCGTGCCGCGCGTGGCCTTCGGCCCCGGCGCGGTGCCTCCCGGCGAGTACGAGGCCGCCGTCGCCGAGGCGGTGCGCCGGATCGGGGCGGGGGAACTCGAGAAGGTCGTGCTCGCGCGCCAGCTGGTCGGGCAGCTGAACGAGGACGACGGACTCCGCGCGACCATCAACCGGCTCGCCGACGACTACCCCGACACCTGGGTGTTCGCGGTCGACGGCCTGATCGGCGCCAGCCCCGAGACGCTCGTTCGGGTCGATCACGGCACCGTCTCGGCGCGCGTGCTCGCCGGCACGACCGCACGAGGCGCCGGCGAGGCATCCGACCGCGAGCGGGCCGTGGCGCTCGCGTCGTCACCGAAGGACCTCGCCGAACACGCCTTGGCGGTGGCGAGCGCCGTGAAGCGCCTCGCGCCGCACACCACCCGGCTCGACACGAGCCCCGAGCCGTTCACGCTCCAGCTGCCCAACCTGTGGCATCTCGCGACCGACCTGAAGGGCACACTCGGCGACGGCTCGAGCTCGCTCGACCTCGTGCGGGCGGTGCACCCGACCGCCGCCGTGGCCGGTACCCCGCGCCGGACGGCGCTGCGCGTGCTGGCCGAACTCGAGGGCTTCGATCGAGGCCGCTACGCGGGTCCGGTCGGCTGGATCGACGGTCGAGGTGACGGCGAATGGGCGATCGCGCTGCGCTGCGCGCAGGTCTCGCCCGATGGCACGGTGGCCGCATATGCCGGTTGCGGCATAATGCATGATTCGGTGCCGGCCGACGAGCTCGCCGAGACGGACATGAAGTTCCGGCCGATCGTCGAGGCGTTCGGCGGCTGAGGCGAGCGGGGGCGGGCGCGGCCGGGCGCGGCGGGGCGCGGCCGAGCGCGCGACGCCCGACTCACGTCGCGAGCAGCCGCTTCTTCTGCTCCGCGACGTCGTAGTCGGCCTTCGGCCACTCGAGCTTCATGTTCTCGAGGGCCTGGACCAGCAGGTGCTGCACGACGAGCCGCGCGTACCACTTGCGATCGCCTGGGATCACGTACCACGGCGCGAGCGGCGTCGCGGTGCGCTCGATGGCGATCTGGTAGGCCTGCATGTACTGCGGCCAGAACTCGCGCTCCTCGATGTCGCCGGGGTTGAACTTCCAGTGCTTCTCGGGCCGCTCGAGCCGCTCGAGCAGGCGTTGCTTCTGTTCCTCGGCAGAGATGTGCAGCATCACCTTGATGATCGTCACGCCGTCGCCCGCGAGTTCCGCCTCGAACGCGTTGATGGCGCCGTAGCGCCGTTCGATCTCCTCGGGCGCCGCCAGGCTGCGTACCCGTCCGATGAGCACGTCCTCGTAGTGCGAGCGGTCGAACACGCCGATCTTCCCCGGACCGGGAAGGGCCTTGCGGATCCGCCAGAGGAAGTCGTGCGCCAACTCCTCCTCGGTGGGCTTCTTGAAGGCCTTGAGCTCGACACCCTGCGGGTCGACCGACCCCATCACGTGCTTGACGATGCCGCCCTTTCCCGCGGTGTCCATCGCCTGCAGCACGAGCAGGATGCGCCGCCGATCGTCGCCCGCGATCCCGTTCGCGTACAACTGCTCCTGCAGGTCGGCGAGCGCGCCCGCTCCCTCCGCGAGCGCGGCCTTCCCCTCGTCCTTGTCACCCTCGCAGCCGGGCGTCGTGTCGGCCGGTGCGTCGATCAGGCTGAAGCCGGGCTCGACTCGCAGCGCCTCGGCGGGATCCTCGCTCCAGAACGACTCGCGCTTCATGGCACGCTCCCCTCGCGCGACGCGGCGACGCGCAGGACTCCATCCTGCCGACCGATCGGATGCCGCGGCAAGC
>DASUVU010000052.1:0-14246 GCA_036378815.1 Agromyces sp.
GAGACCACGAGCTCGTGGTGGCTCGACGGCGACGGGGAGTGGACCCGCCATTCGATCGACGACGCGGGCAATCCCCTGGTCGACATGCAGGCGCAACTCATGAAGCAGGTCGCACAGCGCGCTCGCTCGACGCGGTCCGGGCAGCGACGGTGACCACGGCGGTCTACGCTGCCGGCGCGGTCTGCTGGCGCCTCATCGACGGCAAGGTGCACGTGCTCGTCGTGCACCGGACCGTGCACGGCGACGTCACGATCCCGAAGGGCAAGGTCGACCCGGGCGAGTCGCTGCCTCGGACGGCGGTCCGCGAGATCGCCGAGGAGACGGGTCTGGCGGTGGCCCTCGGCGTGCCGCTCGGTGTCGCGCGGTACGAGATGCCGAACGGACGCGAGAAGATCGTGCACTACTGGGCGGCCGAGGTCGGCGAGAAGGCGGTGCAGCGCTCCACGTTCAAGCCGAACGCCGAGATCGCCGCGCTCGAGTGGATCACGATCAAGCGCGCCCGCGCCTACCTCACCTACCAGGCCGATGTCGAGATCCTCGACGGGTTCGCGAAGCTGCTCGACCAGGGCGTCACGAGCACGTTCGCGTTGCTCCTGGTCCGACACGGCAAGGCGATCCCTCGCAGCGGATGGAATGCAGCGGATGCCGCGCGGCCGCTCAGCGAACGCGGCGTGGAGCAGGCCGCCGCACTCGTCGACACCGTCACCGCCTGGGCGCCGACGCGCATCGTCACGAGCCCGGCGGTGCGCTGCGCGACGACGGTCGCGCCCCTCTCGGCAGCGACCGGCATCCCGATCAAGCGCGAGGAGGGCATCAGCCAGGAGGCGTGGGAATCGGGCCGCGACGAGGTGCGCCGCGTCATGGGAAAGCGGGTCCGCTCCGGCAGGACGGCGGTCATCTGCGGACACGGACCGGTGCTCCCCGACATGATCCGCGAGATCGCGCTTGCGACGGGTACACCGCTCGGCTCCTACGTGACGGATGCCGCCGGCCTCGAGCCCGGGGCGTTCAGCGTCGTGCACCTCTCGGCCACGAACCCCGGCTCGGGCATCGTGGCCATCGAGACGCACGCGCCGAGGGCCTGAATCGTCTCGAGTCGCGAACTGCACGTGATCCGCCCGACGCACGCACGTCACGCTTCCGGCGCATCGTCAGGGGTCGTTCACCTCCCGTTCACCAACGTGGCGGAAGCTCGTAAGGCGCGCTGACTACGGTCGCTTGCGGGTCGGCACCGACCCAACACTGCAATCGAACCCCGGAAGGGAATCACGTGAATCTCAAGCGTTTCGGCGTGCCCGCCGTCGTCGCCGTCACGGCAGCGCTCGCGCTCAGCTCCTGTGCCTCGAACGAGGCAGGCGGATCCGAGCCCGAAGACGCGGCCTCGTCGCTCTCGGGCAACCTCGTCGGCGCCGGGGCGTCCTCCCAGGACGCCGCCCAGCAGGCGTGGATCGCCGGCTTCCAGACCGAGAACCCCGACGTCACCATCGACTACGACCCGTCGGGCTCCGGCGCGGGCCGTGAGACCTTCCTCGAGGGTGCGAGCGACTTCGCCGGCTCCGACCGCGCGTTCAAGGGCGAGGAGCTCGCCGCGGGCGGCTTCGCCAAGTGCGCTCCCGACAGCGACCTCGTCGAACTGCCGCTCTACATCTCGCCGATCGCCGTGATCTTCAACGTCGAGGGCGTGGACTCGCTCGACCTCGACGCGGCGACCATCGCGAACATCTTCGCCGGCAACATCACCAACTGGAACGACCCGGCGATCGCGGCGACGAACGAGGGCGTCACGCTCCCCGACCTCGCGATCACCGCCGTGCACCGGTCCGACGACTCGGGCACCACGGAGAACTTCACCGAGTACCTCGGTGCGGCCGCTCCCGAGGCGTGGACCCACGAGGCCGACGGCGTGTGGCCGATCGAGAACGGCGAGGCCGCACAGGGCACCTCGGGCCTCGTGGACGCCGTCACCAACGGCACCGGCACCATCGGGTACGCCGACGCGTCGCGCGCCGGTGACCTCGGCACCGTCGCGGTGAAGGTCGGCGACGAGTTCGTCGAGTACTCGCCCGAGGCCGCAGCCGCCATCGTCGACGCCTCGCCGCGGGTCGAGGGCCGCGCTGCCGGCGACCTCGCGATCGAGCTCGACCGCACCTCGGCCGAGGCCGGCGTCTACCCGATCGTGCTCGTGAGCTACCTCATCGCCTGCCAGGAGTACGCCGAGCCCGACAACGTCGAACTCGTGAAGGCCTACCTGTCGTACATCGCCAGCCCCGAGGGCCAGGACGTCGCCGCTGAGAACGCCGGCTCCGCCCCGATCTCGGACTCGCTGCGCGACCAGGTCACCGCTGCCATCGACTCGATCAAGTAGTAGGTTCGTGCCCGACCCCCGAGGTTCCTCGGAACACGAACGGGGTCGGGCATGGCCACGTCCAGTCATCACCTGTCCCGAACCCGAGGATTCAGCCGCATGAGCACCGCCCCGAACGTGATCAAGGCGAAGCAGCGACCGGGCGATCGCGTCTTCTCGGGCTCGGCGGTGTTCGCCGGCTCGATGATCCTCGTCACGCTCGCCGCCGTGGCGATCTTCCTCATCGTCCAGAGCCTCCCGGCATTCGTCGCCACGAGCGACGACGCCTCGATCCTGCCCGACGACTTCTGGTCATATGTCGGCCCACTCGTCTTCGGCACGGTCTGGGCGTCGCTGCTCGCGCTGCTCATGGCCGTTCCGGTCTCGGTGGGCATCGCGCTCTTCATCTCGCACTACGCGCCCCGGCGACTCGCATCGGTGCTCGGCTACATCGTCGACCTCCTCGCCGCCGTGCCCTCGGTCGTCTTCGGCCTCTGGGGAATCGGCGTGCTGGCGCCGGCCGTGCAGCCGGTCTACAGCTGGCTCGTCGACAACTTCGGGTGGTTCCCGCTCTTCGCCGGGCCGGTCTCGGGCACCGGACGCACCATCCTCACCGCGGCCATCGTGCTCGCCGTGATGGTGCTGCCGATCATGACGGCGATCTGCCGCGAGGTCTTCCTCCAGACGCCCGTGCTCCACGAAGAGGCTGCCCTCGCCCTCGGTGCGACGCGATGGGAGATGATCCGCACGGCGGTGCTGCCGTTCGGTCGCTCCGGCATCATCTCGGCGGCCGTGCTCGGACTCGGCCGCGCCCTCGGCGAGACCATGGCCGTGGCCATGGTGCTCTCCGCCTCTGGAGCTGTGACGTTCCAGCTGCTCACGTCGGTCAACCCCTCGACGATCGCCGCGAACATCGCCCTCAGCTTCCCCGAGGCCTACGGCATCAACGTCAACGTGCTCATCGCGACCGGCCTCATCCTCTTCATCGTGACCTTCGCGGTCAACGCCGTCGCCCGGTGGATCGTCAGCCGCCGCAAGGAATTCTCGGGAGCCAACTGATGATGACGATGACCAAGCCCGAGACCCCGGCGACCGGCACCCCGATCGCGAACTCGCTCACCGCGGGACGGCTCCCGACCGCCGCACCCTGGGTCATCCTCGGGAGCGCCCTCGCCGTGGCCGCCGCGGTGTTCGGCGTCGTGGCGATCGGCGATGGAACCGGATTCGACTGGGGAGCCGCGATCCTCGTCGGCGCGCTCCTCTACGTGCCCTCGATCTGGCTCTTCTCGACCCTCGTCGAGGGACGCCGACGCGCGATGGACCGGCTGGTCACGGCGCTCGTCACGGGTGCGTTCGTGCTCGCGATGATCCCGCTCGTCTCGCTCACGATCACGGTCGCGACGTACGGGCTCTCGCGGTTCGATGCCGAGTTCTTCACCTACTCGATGCGGAACATCACCGGCGAGGGCGGTGGCATCGTCCACGCGATCGTGGGCACGCTGCTCATCACTGGGACCGCCGCGATCATCTCGATCCCCATCGGCCTCATGACCTCGATCTACCTCGTCGAGTACGGCCGCGGCCGTCTCGCCCGCGGCATCACCTTCCTCGTCGACGTCATGACCGGCATCCCATCGATCGTCGCCGGTCTCTTCGCCTACGCCGTCTTCGCGATCTTCCTGGGCCCGGGCACCCGCACTGGCATCGCCGGTGCGGTCTCCCTCGCGGTGCTCATGATCCCGGTGGTCGTGCGCTCGAGCGAGGAGATGCTCCGGCTGGTGCCGAACGAGCTGCGCGAGGCCTCGTACGCCCTCGGCGTGCCCAAGTGGCTCACGATCATGAAGGTCGTCCTGCCGACGTCGATCGCCGGCATCACGACCGGCATCACGCTCGCGATCGCCCGCGTCATCGGCGAGACGGCGCCACTGCTCATCGCGGCCGGGTTCACGGCGAGCGTGAACTACAACCTGTTCGACGGGCGCATGCAGTCATTGCCCGTGTTCGTGTACACCCAGTACGCCAACCAGGGGAACCCGCCCGAGGCGTACCTCGACCGCGCGTGGGCGGCAGCGCTCACCCTCATCCTCATCGTCATGGCGTTGAACCTCATCGCCCGACTCGTCGCCCGCTTCTTCGCCCCGAAGTTCGGCCGCTGACCCGCACGCCCAGTTAGGAAGCCCGTGTCCAAGCGCATTGAAGTCCGAGACCTGAACGTCTACTACAGCAAGTTCCTCGCCGTCGAGGGTGTCACCCTCGAGATCGAACCCCGCAGCGTCACCGCATTCATCGGCCCCTCGGGCTGCGGCAAGTCGACGTTCCTCCGCACCCTGAACCGCATGCACGAGGTCATCCCGGGCGCGCGGGTCGAGGGTGAGGTGCTCATCGACGGGAACAACCTCTACGACCCCGACGTCGACCCCGTGCTCGTGCGCCGTCAGGTCGGCATGGTGTTCCAGCGCCCGAACCCGTTCCCCACGATGTCCATCAAGGAGAACGTGCTCGCCGGCGTGAAGCTGAACAACAAGCGCATCTCGAAGTCGGATGCCGATGACCTCCTCGAGAAGTCCCTGCGCGGCGCGAATCTCTGGAACGAGGTGAAGGACCGGCTCGACCGTCCGGGCTCGGGGCTCTCGGGCGGCCAGCAGCAGCGTCTCTGCATCGCTCGCGCGATCGCGGTCGCTCCCGAGGTCATCCTCATGGACGAGCCGTGCTCGGCCCTCGACCCCATCTCCACGCTCGCGATCGAGGACCTCATCGAAGAGCTGAAGCGCGAGTACACCATCGTCATCGTGACCCACAACATGCAGCAGGCGTCGCGCGTGTCCGACAGGACGGCGTTCTTCAACATCGCCGGCACCGGCAAGCCCGGCAACCTCATCGAGTACGACGACACGACGACGATCTTCTCGAACCCGTCGGTGAAGGCGACCGAGGACTACGTCTCGGGCCGCTTCGGCTGACGGATGCCGCGGCGCGCCGGACCGGGGTCGGCGCGATGAGGCTCAGTCCCTCGGACTGAGCAGGTACTCGTTGAGCGCGCGGGTCTCGTCGGGATCGAATGACCTGCTGCGCCCGTCGAGCTCGGTGATGCTCACCGCGAGCCGGACGCTCGAGACGAGCCACGCGGCATCCGCTCCTTCGAGATCGGCGAGCGGGATGTCACGGTACTCGGTACGTCGCCCGGTCGCGGCCAGGTGCTCGAAGAGGCTCAGCTGGGTCGTGCCGTGCAGGATCGCACCGCTCGGCGCCGGCGTCGACCAGACGTCGCCGTGCCGGAGGATCACGCTCGAGGTCGGGCCCTCCATCACGTATCCGTCGCTCGTGACGAAGATCGCGTCGTCGGCGCCGCGACGCCGCGCTTCCCGGAGGGCCGCCATGTTGACGGCATAGCTCAGCGTCTTCGCGCCGAGCAGGAGCCACGGCGCCCGCTCGGCGGCGCCCCGGGCGTAGCCCCGGTCGAGCGTCGCGACCCGCACGCCTCGTTCGCGGACGCCCGTGAAGTCGGACGCCGGCGCGACATGGAGCCAGGCGGTCGGAGCCGGTCCGTGTTCGACGCCCCGGCTCAGGACGAGCTTCAGCGCGAATTCGCCCGTCTGGGGGATGGCCGCGACTGCTCGGGCGATCGCGGCCTCCCATTGGCGGAGGTTCGGTTCGGGCAGCTCGCAGATGCGCGCGGAATTGCGCAGGCGCTCGAGGTGCGGCCGAGCCTCCTGCGCATGCCCGTCGACGACGCCGATCGTCTCGAAGATGCCGTCTCCGCGTTGCGTCGAGAGCTCGCCCACACGCAGGGCCGGGGCTGACGCATCGACCTCGCGGAACGTGCCGTCGGCCGGGGTGTCGAGGTCGTCGGCGGGCAGCGGCTCGATGAGGAGCGTGACGGTATCGGGCATCCTTCGATGCTACGCGGCACGGCGGACCTGGCCGACGTGCCCGGACATGCCGGACATGAGAGTACCGGGCCGCAGAACGCCTCTCGGCGCGAGGCCGCTCGAAGCGGCGAATGATGGAGCCCGGGGTTACTGCGGCCCGGCACACCAAGTCTAAACGAGGCGGGGTGGCGGAACATTCCCGCAGGGTGCGCGCACGTGTCGGTCGCGCCCACGTTCAGTCGAGGGAGTCGCGGCGCCACAGCCTCGCGCACGAGGCGAACTCGTCGGCCAGCTGCGTCAGGCGCAGCGCTCGCTGCGTGAGGTCGGTGGACCGTTCGGGATGTGCTGCGTCGGCGGCATCCGCGTCGTCGGCGAGACTCGCGTACCCGGCCGACACGACCCGCGCGAAGGCGGCGGCCCGCTCGAGCGCCACGGCGAAGTCGCCGGTGAAAACGCCCTGGAGGATCCGGTCAGCGAGTTCCTGCACCTCGGCCGGCCCTGCCGGGGCCGGGGCTCCCGCCACGATCTGGTCGATGGTGTGCGACACCTCGGTGCCCCGCTGGAATCCGAGGCTCACGCCGAACGGATCCTGACGGATGAGGGTACGCAACAGGTAGACGCGCCAGAGTGCACCGGGCAGGCTCTTCGCGGACGCGTGCGACCACAGCTCGGCGATGGCGTCGATGCCGTGTTCGTCGGTGTACGTGACGAGCCGTGACACCACCTCGGGGTCGGGGTCGGCACGGACGCGGGAGAGGATCGCGGACGCGGTGTCATGGGCGACACGACTGAGGTGTGCCGGGTCCTCCGCCCCGACGTATCCGTCGAGCATGCCGGGAGGGAGGCGGGTCGGGCGGTGAAAATCGGAAGCCATCGCGGCAAGGGTACTCCTCAGCCCTGAGCGCCGTCTTCCGAGCCCATGAGCTCCGTCTTCCGACGGCGGCGGGCCGGGTGCGGCGTCAGCGGCGACCCATCAGGCGACTGCGCCACGTGACGCCGAGGCGCTCGTACGTGACCTTCGCGTGACAGTTCCGGCAACGGACATCGCACTTCGCGATCTCAGCGCTCACTCGCCGCCACGAGTACGCCGCCTTCGCCAGCTTCATCACCTCGCCGGTCTTGTCTTCCCCGTCTCGATGGTCGAAATCGAGCACGCGGATGTCGGCCTCACCGCAGTCGACACAGGGGTGCTCGAGCAGGTAGTCGCCGATGCGTTCGAGGTGAGCCGCGCGCGTCTTGGCCACCTGGGCGGCAACCGCCTTCCGGTGCTTCTCGAGGTTCTCGGCGTAGTACCTGCGGGAGCGCACGGCATTGCAACGACGACAGACCGATTGCCGCCCGTCGGGTGACGCCGCGCGCACGTTGAACTCCGAGAGCTCCATGCGCTGGGAGCATGTCGAGCAGGTCTTCACGATTCCCCTTTCCGGCGGTTGAGCGCAGGTTTCCGGCGGTTGAGCGCAGGCTAGTCCCCGCCTCGGACAGCGGCGGGCGACTGATAGGGTGATTGAGCCCCTATAGCTCAGTTGGTTAGAGCAACGGACTTCAACAGAACACATGGAGCGCCGGCGCCGAAATGCGTCGGATGACCGCCGCTATATGCTGGAACACCCTGAGAGCCCGAGGTACTCGCCCGTCCGGGCAGTGACAATCCGAGGGATTGGGCAATCAGCAGGTAACCGCAAGGGAACCTCAGAGACTACACGCGGCGCACCTGACCGGAGGACTCCTCCGAAGGTGAAGATATAGTCCAGACTGCAAGCCGTGCTTGCCGCGGTGGCTGGGGAAACCCAGTGCAGCAGGTTAATCCGTGGGTCGAGGGTTCGAGCCCCTCTGGGGGCACCATGTCACTCGATCGATCCGGCTGCCGTTGCCACGTCCTCGGTCCCGTGTCAAGGCCCTGTTCGAGGCTCACGGCGACGCGTAGAACGGGATCACCGGGTCGAAGCGACCCGTATCGGTGGGCCGGCCTCTCGGAGCAGCGCAATCGACCACGCGCATCCCAGGACGCGACGAGCTGGCCGGCCCCATCTCAGTCCCCGGGGTGCTTCCCCCTGTACCCCGGGTGCTTCTCCCTCCGGCACCGCCGACGGGGTTCGAGCCGTGAAGCAACGCCTCGAGCTCGAACGTCCCGTATCGGCGGCTCCTCCCCAGGGTTCCCCTTCCTGCACACCCTCATGCAGGTGATTTCACGCTAGACCCGGCCGGTCTCATGCACCAGCACCGCCCCGTCCCCCGTTGTGGGGCGAATCCGCGATCGGTGTCCCCCGTTGCCTCCGAAGAACGTCGACGCCGGTCTCAGCCGACCAGCTGGCGGAACGCCGACATGAGCGCGACGCGCTCTGCGGAGTCGCGTGCGAGTGGCGTGACGGTGAGCGTGCTGACGCCGGCCTCGCGGAACGCCGCGATCCGCTCGGCGACCTCGGACGCCGGGCCGATGAGCGAGATCGCGCGCACCAGTTCATCGGGTACCGCCGCGATGGCCTCCTCCTTGCGCCCGTCGAGGTAGAGGTCCTGGATCCGGCGAGCCTCGTCCTCGAAGCCGTACTGCCCGATGAGGTCGTTGTAGAAGTTCTTGCCGCGAGCGCCCATCCCTCCCACGTAGAGCGCCAGCTGCGGCTTCACGAGTGGGATCAGGGCTTCGGGCCGATCGGTGATCGCGAGGGCCGGGCTCGCGATGACGTCGAGCGGTGCCAGGTCGGCCGCTCGCTTCGCCGTTCCTGATGCGATGGCGTCGCCCCACACGGCCGCGGCGCGCTCGGGATGGAAGAACATGGGCAGCCATCCGTCGGCGATCTCGGCCGTCTGCTCGACCGACCGCTGCCCGAGCGAAGCGATCGTGATCGGGATGCGCGGGCGCACGGGGTGGTTGATGAGCTTGAGCGGCTTCCCGAGCCCGGTGCCCTCCTCCGCCGGCAATGGGACCCGGTAGTGCTTCCCCTGGTGCACGACCGGCTCGCGTCGCCACGTCATGCGGCAGATGTCGACGAGTTCACGGGTGCGACCGAGCGGGGCGTCGTAGCGGACCCCGTGGAATCCCTCGATGACCTGGGGTCCGGATGCCCCGATCCCGAGTTCGAACCGCCCGTCCGACACGTAGTCCAGGCCGGCGGCCGTCATCGCCGTGAGGGTGGGCGTGCGGGTGTACAGCTGCAGGATGCCGGACGAGAGCGTGATCGTCGATGTTCGCGCGGCGAGGAATCCGAGCTGGCTGACGGCGTCGAACGAGTACGCCTCGGGCACCGCGATGAGATCGACCCCGGCGCGCTCGAGTTCGGACACCTCGTCGGCGACCTCCCGGAAGCCTCCCGCGTAGTTCAGGAACATGCCGACGCGCATCCGTCGCTCCTCATCGTGTGGGGTGGTGCCTCGCGACCCCGCGGGCACCTCAGACCCTAACCGACGGATGCTCGACGACGGACGCGATTGTGCGCGATCGACGATCCACCCGCGTCCGGCGATCGTGCGATTGGCGCTCGCAGCAGTCTCCGAGCCGGATGCCGCAGGCTGAAGGTTCACGACGCGACCCGAGACGACGAACGGAGCGACATGGGCTGGAGCCTGCTGCTCGACATCCTGCTCGTGCTCCTCTTCATCGGGGCGGTCGTGAACGGCTACCGGGCGGGACTGCTCCGCACCGCCGCGGGGCTCATCGGGCTCGTGCTCGGCGGGATCGCGTCGTACTTCGTGATGCCGTGGGTCGCCGGCGTGATCCCGGTGCCCGGATGGCGAGCCCCTGCGGCGATCGCGGTGGCGATCGTGCTGCTCTCCGTGGGAGCCTGGCTCGGCGCGATCGTGGGACGCGCACTCCGCCGCGGCGCGCACGCGGTCAAGCTGGGCGTCCTCGACCGGATTCTCGGGGCGATCGGCAACCTGATCGTGACCGCCTTCGTCGTGGCCCTCGTCGCATCGGGCGTCTCCGCCATGGGCGTCCCGGTGCTCTCACCGGCGGTCGCCGGATCGCGTGTGCTCGGTGCGCTCGACGCGGTCACGCCCGCACCCGCACGGAGTCTCCTCGCCGAGCTGCGCACCGCGACGCTCGGCCAGGGCATCCCCTGGCTCGTCGAGGTCATCGACGGGCCGACCGAGGCGCCCGAAGTGCCTGCAGGCATCGACGACGCGCGGCTGGCCGCCGCCGCGGCATCCGTCGTTCGCATCACCGGAACGGCGTTCCAGTGCGGCACGAACCTGTCGGGCAGCGGCTTCGTGGTGGCCGAGGATCGCATCGTGACGAACGCGCACGTCGTGGCCGGGGTCACCGAGCCGATCGTCGAGGCGCCCGGACAACCCGCCGTGCAGGGGCGGGTCGTCGCGTTCGACGCGGAGAACGACCTCGCGCTGATCGCGGTGTCGGGGCTCGAGACGCCGCCGCTCGCGATCGCGGACGCGGCATCCGGAGCTGACGTCGCCGTCGCCGGATACCCGTTCGGCGGCCCGTTCGAGATGAGGCCCGGACGCGTGATCGCGGTCGGTCCGCTCACGATCCAAGAGGGTGGTCGGAGCTCGACGCGCGACGTCATGACGCTCGCCGCCGATGTCGACCACGGCAACTCGGGTGGGCCGGTGCTCACCGGCGACGGCGCGGTCGGGGGCGTGGTGTTCGCGAAATCCGACTCGGTCGCCAACGTCGGCTACGCCATCCCGATCACGACGCTGTCACCGCTCGCCCAATCGGCGCCCACGCTCGCGTCGGCGGTCGACTCGGGGTCGTGCGTGGGCTGAGGTCAGTCGGCGCTGAACCCCTGGAAGCGGATGCCCCACGTGAGCTGCAACTGCTCGCCCGGGTCGAGCCACCGCAGCCCGCGTCCGTTGTTGAACGCGTCGGCCGGGGCCGTCATGGGCTCGACGGCGATCGCCACCTGGCCATCCTCGCCGGGGAACGTTCGAGTGGTGAACACCTGCACGTACTCGAACGCGTCGTCGGCCCAGATCGAGACGCTCCGCCCGTCGGGTGCGGTCAGCGTGTGGAGCACATGCCCGTCTTCGCTCGCGATCTCGCCGAAGGCGTCGTCGAGCTCGAGGTCTCCGACGCGGCGGCCCTCGCGGAAGTCCCACTCGGTGCCGTCGACCGGCACCTCGCCCGTCGGCAGCATGCGCTCGTCGACCTCGATGTGACTGGCCGCGTCGAGCCGCAGGGTGAGGTCGGCCGTGGGAACATCGCCGATCTTCAGGAAGGGGTGGGCACCGACCGCGACCGGGGCGGCCTCGGCGCCGAGGTTCTCGACGTAGTGCGTGACCTGCAGCCCGTCGGCGACGAGCTCGTAGTGCACCGCCGTGCCGAGGACGAACGGATACCCGAGCTGCGGGTAGATGGTCGCCGAGAGGGTGACCGAGTCGCGCTCGTGGCGCATGGGCGTGTATTCGGTGTACCGCAGCAGCCCGTGGATCGCATTGTTCCGCGACGGTTCGGTGATGGCCAGCTGGCGCTCGACGCCATCATGGACCCAGACGCCGTCGCGAATGCGGTTGGGCCACGGCACGAGCACGATGCCCGCGGCGCTGGGCTGCGGATGGTCTTCTGGGTACGCGGGGACGAGGTCGATGCCGTTGATGCTGAGGGTGCGGATACCGGCGGCCACCGCCGTGATCGTCGCCGTGAGGTCGCCGCTGGCCGTCGACGTCTCCAAGACGAAGTGCTCGCCCGTCGGATGAGTCATGGATCCACTCTAGGGTCTCGCGCGGGGTGGATCGCGGGCCCGCACGCGGTCGGGACCGCGTATCGTGGCGGCGTGCACGTCACCGACCCCCGCATCGCCGTTCGGCCGGGCCGGCTCGCCGACGGCCGGGAGCTCATCTACTTCGATGATGCCGACACGACCCTGCCCGCGGAACGCCGGGTCGACTCGAGGGCGCTCGAGCCTCGACCCGCGACGCCCCACATGCGACAGGATCCCCTCACCGGCGAGTGGATCTCGATCGCCGTCGCCCGGCAGGACCGGGTGCTGCTGCCTCCCGACGACCTCGACCCGCTCGCGCCCCAGCATCCGGGCAATCCATCGGAGGTCCCGAGCGACTACGACGTCGCGGTGTTCGAGAACCGTTCCCCCTCGTTCGGCCCGGGGCTGGCCGGTCCCGCCGTCTCGAGCGGCGACGCGTCGGCGACGCGTGGTCGTGCGGGACTCGAGCGGGTCCGGCCCGCAGTCGGCAGATGCGAGGTGGTCTGCTTCAGCCCCGAGCACGAGGGTTCATTCGGGAGCCTGACCGTCTCGCGCGCCAGCACGGTCGTCGAGGCCTGGGCGCAGCGAACCGCTGCCCTGTCGGAGCTCGGCGGAGTGGAACAGGTGTTCCCCTTCGAGAACCGGGGCCGCGAGATCGGCGTGACGCTTCCGCACCCGCACGGCCAGATCTACGCGTATCCATACATCACACCGCGCACGCAGCGCCTGCTGGCATCGATCGACGACTACGGGCCGTCGCTCATGGCAGACATCCTGGAGCGGGAGCGCACCGGACCACGCGTGCTGGTCGCGGGCGAGTCCTGGACCGCGTTCGTGCCCTTCGCCGCACGCTGGCCGATCGAGGTGCACCTGGTCCCACATCGGCATGTGCCCGACCTCGCCGAGACCACCCTCGAGGAGCGCGACGAGCTCGCCTCGCTCTACCTGCGGCTCCTGCGCGGCGTCGACCGCCTGTACGAGACGCCCACGCCCTACATCGCGGCATGGCATCAGGCACCCGTGCACGAACGGCGT
Organism: Agromyces sp.; assembly: GCA_036378815.1. Lineage (GTDB taxonomy): Bacteria > Actinomycetota > Actinomycetes > Actinomycetales > Microbacteriaceae > Agromyces. The sequence goes on from DASUVU010000052.1 coordinate 12,903, forward strand.
GACGAGGTGCGGCTCATGCTGCAGCTGACGAGTCCGCGGCGCGCCACGGACCGGCTCAAGCACCTCGCCGGGTCGGAGGCGGCGATGGGAGCGTGGATCGGGGATGTCACCCCCGAGGCGCAGGCCGAGGCGCTCCGCGCCGCGATCGAGGATGCCACGGCATGAAGGAGATCGATCACGCGTTGCGCGGCTTCGCCGAACGATACGGGCAGCACGCCGCGGGCGTGTGGTCGGCTCCGGGTCGGGTGAACCTCATCGGGGAGCACACCGACTACAACGACGGGTTCGTGTTCCCGTTCGCGATCGACCGCCGCACCGCGGTGGCGCTCGGCGATCGCGGCGACCGCGTCATCCGCGTCGCATCGAGCGTCGAGCGGGAGGCCGTCGAGATCCACCTCGACGAGCTCACCCCCGACGCCGTCGACGGGTGGGCGGCGTACCCGCTCGGCGTCGCGTGGGCGCTCGGGGAGTTCGGCGCCGACCTCGAGCAGGTCCGGGGTGTCGACCTCGCGGTTGCGAGCACCGTGCCGGTCGGTGCGGGTCTCTCGTCGTCGGCGGCGCTCGAGTGCGCCGTCGCCCTTGCGCTCGACGAGCACTGGGCACTCGGCCTCGACCGGCCGACGCTCGCCAGGGCGTGCCGGCTCGCCGAGAATCGCATGGTGGGTGCGCCGACCGGCATCATGGACCAGGCCGCGTCGCTGCTGGGAGCACCGGATGCCGCGGTGTTCCTCGACTGCCGGAGCCTCGACGCCGACGTCATCCCGCTCGGGTTCGAGGCCGATGGACTCTCGCTCCTCGTGATCGACACGCGTGTCGTGCACGCGCACTCCTCGGGCGACTATGCGGCGCGGCGCGCGTCCTGCCAGGCCGGCGCCCGAACGCTCGGGGTCGAGTCGCTGCGCGAGGTGCGCGTCGACGACCTGCCGCGCGCGAAGCAGCTCCTCGACGACGAGACGTTCCGCCGCGTGCGGCACGTCGTCACCGAGGATCAGCGCGTGCAGGACACGGTACGGACGCTCCGCGATCACGGTCCGGGCGCCATCGGACCGTTCCTCGACGCCTCCCACGCGTCGCTCCGCGACGACTTCGAGGTCTCCGTTCCCGAGCTCGACCTCGCGGTCGCCACGGCGCAGGCCCACGGCGCGATCGGGGCGCGCATGACGGGTGGAGGATTCGGCGGCGCGGCGATCGCGCTGATGATCGACGCGTTGGTGCCCGTGGTGGCACGTGAGGTCGCGGTCGCCTTCGCCGAGCAGGGCTACCGCGAGCCGACGACGTTCACCGTGCGGCCGAGCGAGGGCGCCCGGCGCGACGTGTAGTCGCCGGCGCTGCGCGCCGCCGATT
>DASUVU010000053.1:0-2709 GCA_036378815.1 Agromyces sp.
ATCGTCGGCACGCTCGCGATCCCGGCCTACGCGATGGCCCCCGGCTCGCAGGGTCCGCAGTTCGGCACGAGCGCCGAGACGAAGCTGACCCATGCCCAGGCGCAGTCGGTCGAAGTCGCCGACGACGTCATCGCGGCGCCCGTCACGGCCGACTCCTATGCGGCGACGACCGGCGACGAGATCCGCGCCGCCGAGGCCGAGGCCGCCCGTCAGGCCGCCGAAGCGGCCATGGCCTCCTATGTCGCGTCGTACAGCGGCCCCTCGGCCGAGGCGCTGGCCGCTTCGCCCGTGTACGGGTCCGCCGACCCGTCGAGCGTCTTCGCGGTCGCACAGCAGTACCTCGGCGTGCCCTACGTCTACGGCGGCGCGACGCCCGGCGGCTTCGATTGCTCGGGCCTCGTCAAGTACGTCTACGCGCAGTTCGGCATCAACCTGCCGCACTCGTCGTCCGCCCAGGGTGCGGCAGGCACGCAGATCTCCGAATCCGAGGCCGTGCCCGGCGACCTCGTCGTGATGTCGGGGCACATCGGCTTCTATGCGGGCAACGGCCAGATCCTGCACGCGCCCTACGAGGGAACCGTCGTGCGCATCCAGCCGATCTGGACGAGCGACTACTGGATCGTGCGTATCTGATCCGTGAACATCGCGTGATGCGAATCGTGAATGGCGTGCCGAGGCGACTCGGCACGCCATTCGTGCTTTACCCTTGAACTCTGACGAGCCGAAAGCCGGACAGGGGAAGCCGATGGTCGCGACGGGCAGCATCCATTCCACGGATGCGCGCGCGCAATTCCACCATCGGCCCAGCAGTCAGCCGAGCACGAGCCGAGCGAGCGCCTCGACGGGCACTGTCTTCATGACGGTGCCCGTTCTGCGTTCTCCGGGCCGTTCGCGCACGGCAGGCTCCGCCCTCCCGGCACACCACGGTGTGTTCGGCGCGTCGATCCGTTCACGCGGCTGGAAGCCATCCAGCACCGATCGAAAGGCACTTCATGCGCACCCTGGTGCTCAATGCCGGATATGAACCGCTCGCTGTCGTCTCATTCAAGCGTGCGCTGCTCCTCGTCATGAACCAGAAGGCCACGGTCATCATGCATGAGGAGGGCAATCCCGTCTACGCGACGAGCGGCACCTGGGAGCGTCCCAGCGTGATCCTGCTCACGAGATACGTCCGAACACCACGGGTGCACGCCCTGCCGGTGAGCCGTCGCGGCGTGCTGCGCCGTGACGAGCACCGATGCGCCTACTGCGGCCGCTCGGCCGCGACCATCGATCACGTCCTCCCGCGCTCCCGCGGCGGGCGCGACACCTGGGAGAACCTCGTCGCCTGCTGCCTTCGCTGCAACAACACGAAGGGCGACCACACGCCGGCCGAGATGGGGTGGCAGCTCCGATTCACCCCGCGGATGCCGCAGGGCCACAACTGGGTCGTGCGCGGGTTCGATCGTCCGCTCCCGCAATGGGATGAGTACCTGGTGACGGCCGCCTGATCCGCGCCCGCCGGTCGTGACATCCGGCTCGGCCGTGCCCTAGGGTGGACGAGTCCGGAGTCCCACCCCGCCTCCGGTGTCCAAGAAGACAACCCGTTCCGGGCTGCCCCGCGGCCTGCGACGGGTGCCGGAGGTTCCGCAGTTGCACGGTGACGAGAACGCCCTCGAGCGTCCGCGGTCAGCGCGTCGAGCGATCGAACGAGAACGAGGACGACGGCCCCGTCGTGCTCCCTCCCGACCGAAGCCGTCGCCGGCGCCGGGGCCGGCGTCCGCCTCGGGTGCGACCCGCCGCAACGGGCCGGCGCGGGCGTTCGCGGCGATTCTCATCGTGCCGGCGATCTTCGGCACGGTCGCCCTGCCGGCGTACGCGCTGATGCCGAACGGCGACGCGTTCGCGGCATCCGATGCCTTCAGCATCTCTCGCGCGCAGGCGCAGGACGTCGACGTCTCGGCGCTCGCGAGTGGCGCACCGCTGTCGGCCGACTCGTACGCCGTGACGACCAAGGCCGAGCTCGACGAGGCCGCCCGTGAGGCCGAGGCGGCATCGCAGGCGGCGTGGGCGGCCGAACTCGCGTCGCGCGGGTCGGGGAGCTACGCCATCTACACCGTGAAGGCCGAGGGCGACGACTACCCGTGGTGGTACGAGGTGCCCGACGACTATGGTGGCGGGCTCTCGCCGCTCCGGTACTACTACCGCGAGTGCGTCGACTTCGTCGCGTGGCGGCTGAACCGCGACGCCGGCGTCACGAGCGCCCCGTGGAAGTGGAACTGGTCGACGCTCGGTGCCGGCAGCGCGTATTCGTGGGCCGACGCGTGGGCACGCAACGGCTGGCCGACCTCGAGCGAGCCGGTCATCGGGGCGGTTGCCTGGTTCCCCTACAACCACGTGGCCTACGTGCAGTCGATCAACGGCGATGGATCGGTGAACATCGAGGAGTACAACCAGAACTCCGACCACTCGTACCATCGGCGCACGATCTCAGCGGGCTCGGCGCTCTACCTGTACCCGCCGGGCTGACGCCCCGCGGAGCGCGTTGTCGACGTCGTGGCGAGATCCGGTCGAATTGTTGGACGAGTGGAACAGTGAGATCAGCGATGCCCGCCGATACCGTTGAGGGCATCCAGAGCGGAGGCAGGTGACGGTGATGACGCAGCCCCTTGACGAATCACGGCTCGAGGAGAGCGGGTTCGTCGACGAGCTCACGCCCTCGACCTCCGC
>DASUVU010000054.1:0-4391 GCA_036378815.1 Agromyces sp.
GATGCCGCGAACCGGTCGAACGGCTCACCGCCGGGGCTTGAGCCGCACCGTCGGCAGCTCGGGAGCCGGCAACGGGGCGCCGTCGTAGCCCTCGACGGTGCCGAACCTGCCGTCGGGATTGTCGCGGGCGATCACGTCGGCCTGCCACTGGCGGCGGAAGTCCACGATCTCGTCGTGGTCGCGCCCGATGAAGTTCCACCACATCACGAGTTCCTCGCCGAACGGCTCGCCGCCGAGCAGCACGACGCGCACGGGCGCGTCACCGGCGGCGAGCGTGACGCGGCGGAGCCCGGGCTGGAGGTACGCGAGCTCGGACCATTCGACCGGCGTCGCGGCATCCGACCCATCGACCTCGATCGTGACCGGGCCGAGATCGACGAGCACGCCGTGCTCCCAGGCAGGATCGAGCTCGAGCTCCGCCCGGCCGCCCGCTGGGAGGTCGACCTGCGCACCCAGGAGCGGCGTGAACACCGTGACATCCGTACCCGCTTCGCCGCCCGCCAGCGCGCCGACGAACACGTGCACCGTGGCGTCGCCCACGGCGACGGGGGAGACCTCGGCGTGCTCGAAGAACGGTCCGATGTGACGGGATGCGTCGGGCAGGACCACCCACAGCTGCACGCCGTGCAGCATGGTCGTGCCCGGCGTCGACACCTCGGAGTGCGAGATGCCGCGCCCGGCGGTCATGAGGTTCACGGCGCCGGGGCGTACCAGCGCGTGGCTGCCGGTGCTGTCGCGGTGTTCGATCTCGCCCTGGAACAGCCAGCTCACGGTCTGCAGCCCGGTGTGCGGGTGCGGTGGCACCACCATGCCCCCCGACGTCTCGACGTCGTCGGGGCCGTAATGGTCGGCGAAGCACCACGCGCCGATGGTGCTGCGTCCACGCTGGGGCAGCGTGCGTCGCACGTTCATCGCGCGCGGCCCGCCGAGTGGCACGTCCCTCGCCACCAGAACCTGCACGACCGGCCCGGCGGATGCCGCTGGGAGGAGGAGCTCGACCGGTTCGCGTTCGAGGTTGCTCATGTCGGCATGCTACCCGCGCGATCGGGACGAGCACCGCGGACGAGTTCCGACCCGTCGAGTACCCGGAGGGCTAGCATGTCCGCATGGCTACCATGGTGCGTGTTCGTCGGGTCGGCCTCATGGCCGCTGCGCTGGCATCCGTCTTCCTGCTGTCGGGTTGCAACCCGTCGGGCAGCCCGGCCGAGAGCTTCCCCGGCGTGCCGGTCGCCGACGAGGCCGCCCCCATCGGCGTCGATCCCGAAGAGGGTGGCGCCGAGAGCGACGCCTCCGAAGACGAGGAGGAGGGCGAGCCCTTCAACGAGGACGGCGAACCGAACGTCGTCTGGTGGGAGCAGGGCGGCCAGCTCGCCCTGGTCGTGTGGGGCAGCTCCACGTGCCCGGTCGTCGGCGAGCGGATCTCGGTCGTCGATCCAGCCGGCGAGGGCAACCGCGTCGCGATCGACGTCGTGAAGCGCGCCGAGGACGAGGCCTGCACCATGGACCTCGTGCCGCACACGACCGTCTTCTGGACGCCGACCGAAGTCACGACGACCGAGCCGCTCATCGTCGAGGTGCTCGGCACCGAGGTCGAGGTCCCGGTCAAGTAGCCGGCACGTCGCGGAACCGGCACGTCAGGTAACCGGCACGTCAGGTCGCCGGCACGCGTGGCCGAAGCACGAGCAGGTCGCCGACCTCGCAGTCGAGCGCCTCGCAGATCGCCTGCAGCGTCGAGAAGCGGATGGCGCGCGCCCGGTCGTTCTTCAGCACGCTGAGGTTCACGATGCTCACGCCGACGACCTCGCTGAGACGGGTGAGCGTCATGCCACGAGCCTCGAGCAGCTCGTCGAGACGGCAGTGCAGGTCGGATGCCTCGGACTCGGCCGGTGCCATCAGACGAGTCCTTCGGTCTCGCGCTGCAGGCGCTCGCCGACGGCGAACACCGTGCTGAGCAGTGCCGCGATGAACGCCCCGAGGATGAGCGCGAAGGGGTTGATCGACAGGATCGCATTGTCGAACGTGCGATCGCTGAGCACTGCGAATGCCCCGTTCGCCCCCATGTTGCCGAAGAACGGCACGGCGAAGTAGCCGATGAGGCCGGTGAATCCCGCCGTGGTGACGAGCACGGTGTTCGTGCGGCTGAACACGCGGCTGCGGCTGACATTGCGGGCGAGCCAGACGAGGCAGACGACGACGACGAGCACCGCGACGACGAAGACGACCTGCTGGATCACGATCGCCCAGAGCGACGCGACGGGAAGTTCGGGCGCGGTGATGATCGCCCGATCGAGCTCGACGACGACGGGTGCGCCGTCGACGCCGATCGGGGCATCGGCCGTCGTGCCGATGAACTCGGCCAGCACGGAGACGTCGCGGTTGGGCAGCACCTCGATGATGCGCGCCACCGCCGACCAGACCGTCCATGCCGCGATGCCGACACCCGCCACGATGAAGACCCAGAGGGCGACCGCGTCGCTGCGCTTGATGGTGTCGACGTGGACGGTCTCGTTCATTCCTGCCTCCGTAACGATAATCGATAATAACGACAATCGATAAGCTACGGATGCCGCGCCGCGGTGTCAAGCGCAGTCGCGCGCGCTGCGGCATCCACCACCGAACCGTCCGTCCACCCCCCAGTCCGGCGCTGCGCCCACGGCGAACACACGCGCATCGCGCATCCGGAGTGTTTACGCTCGATGTATCGACGCCCCCCATCGAGCCGGCGCCGTGAGGAGTTGAGCATGTTCGAGAGATTCACCGACCGGGCCCGTCGGGTGGTCGTCTTGGCGCAAGAAGAGGCCAAGATGCTGAACCACAACTACATCGGCACCGAGCACATCCTGCTCGGCCTCATCCACGAGGGTGAGGGCGTGGCCGCCAAGGCGCTCGAGTCGCTCGGCATCTCGCTCGACGCCGTGCGCGAGCAGGTTCAGGACATCATCGGCCAGGGCCAGCAGCAGCCGACCGGGCACATCCCGTTCACGCCGCGCGCGAAGAAGGTGCTCGAGCTGTCGCTGCGCGAGGCGCTGCAGCTCGGCCACAACTACATCGGCACCGAGCACATCCTGCTCGGCCTCATCCGCGAGGGCGAGGGCGTCGCCGCACAGGTGCTCGTGAAGCTCGGCGCCGACCTCAATCGCGTGCGCCAGCAGGTCATCCAGCTGCTCTCGGGCTACCAGGGCAAGGAGCAGGTGCAGGTCGGCGCGAACGACCAGACGCAGCCGCAGGGCGGCTCGCAGATCCTCGACCAGTTCGGCCGCAACCTCACGCAGGCCGCACGCGACTCCAAGCTCGACCCCGTGATCGGGCGCGAGAAGGAGATCGAGCGGGTCATGCAGATCCTCTCCCGCCGGTCGAAGAACAACCCCGTGCTCATCGGTGAGCCCGGCGTGGGCAAGACCGCCGTCGTCGAAGGGCTCGCGCAGGCGATCGTGAAGAACGAGGTACCCGAGACGCTGAAAGACAAGCAGCTCTACTCGCTCGACCTCGGCTCGCTCATCGCCGGTTCCCGTTACCGCGGCGACTTCGAGGAGCGCCTGAAGAAGGTCACGAAGGAGATTCGCACGCGTGGCGACATCATCGTGTTCATCGACGAGATCCACACCCTCGTGGGTGCGGGCGCCGCCGAGGGCGCGATCGACGCCGCCTCGATCCTGAAGCCGCTGCTCGCACGCGGCGAGCTCCAGACGATCGGTGCGACGACGCTCGACGAGTACCGCAAGCACTTCGAGAAGGACGCTGCGCTCGAGCGCCGCTTCCAGCCGATCCAGGTGCAGGAGCCGTCGCTGCCCCACACGATCAACATCCTGAAGGGGCTCCGCGACCGGTACGAGGCGCACCACAAGGTCTCGATCACCGACGGCGCACTCGTGGCCGCGGCGAACCTCGCCGACCGCTATGTCTCCGACCGGTTCCTGCCCGACAAGGCGATCGACCTGATCGACGAGGCCGGCGCACGCCTGCGTCTGTCGATCCTCTCGTCGCCGCCCGAGCTGCGCGAGTTCGACGAGAAGATCGCCGTCGTGCGCGCCGCGAAGGAGACCGCGATCGAGGAGCAGAACTTCGAGAAGGCCGCCTCCCTCCGCGACGAGGAGAAGCAGCTGCTCGGTGAGCGCCTGCGCCTCGAGAAGCAGTGGAAGTCGGGCGACGTGAAGACGACCGCGGTCGTCGACGAGGGCCTGATCGCCGAGGTGCTCGCGCAGGCCACCGGCATCCCCGTCTTCAAGCTCACCGAAGAGGAGAGCTCGCGCCTCGTCTTCATGGAGAAGGCGCTGCACGAGCGCGTCATCGGCCAGGAGGAGGCCATTTCGGCCCTCGCCAAGACGATCCGCCGCACCCGCGCCGGCCTCAAGGACCCGAAGCGCCCGTCGGGCTCGTTCATCTTCGCCGGC
>DASUVU010000055.1:0-2476 GCA_036378815.1 Agromyces sp.
GACAAGCTTCATCCGAGCACCGGGCACAGCGACCTTGAACGTCCGCGTGTTGGCCGTGTTCGTCAGATAGAACCGGACGACCTCGCCACGGCTCGCATCGAGCGAAAGGTCCGTATCCCCATTGACGAGGAGCACCTCGCCGAAGCGCCCCATCGCGACGTAGTTCGTTTCAGAGCGGCTGAACGGCGCGACCGCGCCGTCCTCGATGAGAACATCGTCGAGCGTGAGCAGCAGCTCTCGGTTCGCGGGCGGCCAGTAGTCGGGATCCGCGGGCTCGACGAGACAGTTGCCATAGAGGCCCATCTCCTGCCCGTAGTCCTCGCGGATGTGCGGGTGGTACCAGTAGGCGCCGGGATCCGGGAACTCGACGCGCGCGGTGTAGCGCTCACCCACGCCGATCAGGGCCTGGGTCTCATGCGTGCCGTCGTAGCGGTTCTCGAGTCGCAGCCCGTGCCAGTGGACGGTGGCGTCCATGTCGCCCTGGTTCTCGACATGGACGACGATCTCCGAGCCCTCCTTGACCTTCAGGACGGGTCCGGGGATCGACCCGTTATAGGCGAGCATCCGCACCGTGTCGTCGCCGATGCGCTTGGCGACCGGGGCGATGAGGAGCTCGAACTCGCCGCCATCCTCAAGCTCGACGTGCTCGGGGGCACGCGCCTCCGGAAGGCCGGCGACGTCGGTTGGAAAACGATCTGAAGCGGTGCTCATGATGCTCCTGCGATGAGTTCGGGGTTTGCCACGCGGGCCTGGAACGAGGCGATCTCGCGCGCAATGTGCTCGGCGTCGTCCTTCACCCAGCCGAGCAGCGCGGAGCCGCGCGTGTGCTGCCAGGACAGGCCGAGGAAATAGAGGCCGGGCGACTCGGTGACGCCGCGACTGTGCACGGGGCGGCCACCGTCGTCGAATACGGGCACGTCGATCCACGAGTGATCGGAGCGGAAGCCGGTCGCCCAGACGATGCCGTCGACCTCGACCTTGGTGTCGTCGTCGAAGCGCACGGTCGAGCCGGTCGAGCCGACGGCCCGGCCGTGCGTCTGCACGCCGCGCTTGCGAATTTTCCGCGGCGCAGAGCCGATCAGCGTGTCGCGCCCGGACATCCGCCGTCCGATGCGCGACTCCGTCGTCTTGCGAAGGAGGCCAGTGCGGTCGAGGTACCAGAACAGGTCGCGGCCGAGGATTCGCTGCGGCAGCGGTGTCTGACGGGACCCGATCGACAGGTGAACCTCACGCGAGCCCGCCAGCTCGTCCGCGATCTGAAAGCCCGTGTTGCCGCCGCCGACCACCAGTAGCCGACCCTCCGGAAGCGAGGCCGGCGAGCGGTACGCGGTGCTGTGCAGCTGCACGACGTCGTCCGACAGCTGCTCGGCGAGGGCGGGAATGAACGCCGTCTGGAACGGGCCGGTCGCGATCACCACCTGGTCCGCCTCGTACACGCGGTCGTCGAGCTCGACTCGGTAGCCGCCGTTCTCTCGACGCACGGAGCGAACGAGGCTGTTCAGCTCGACCGGAAGGTCGAAGCGGCGTGCGTAGTCGGTCAGGTAGTCCGCGACCTCGTCGCGAGTCGGGTAGCGGTCGGGGTCGCCCGGGAACGCAAATCCCGGAAGCGAGTCGTAGCGCGTGGACGTGAACAGCCTCAGCGAGTCCCAGCGATCGCGCCACACCGCGGCCGGCCGATCGGCGGCCTCCAAGATCGTGAAGTCGGCAGCCTGCTGGGCGAGGTGGTAGCCGATCGCCCGGCCGGCCTGGCCGCCGCCGACGACGACGATCTCGTGGTGCTCCGTCACCGGTGCATTGCTCATGCTTGATCCTTTGTGCTGAATACGCTCGGGCTCCGGGGCGCGAGGGTAGCTGCGCCACACCCGGATGAGTACCTTCGGGTCGATGACCGAGAGCGGCACCTTCGTCTTCGCAGACATCGCCGGCTACACCGCGCTCACCGAGGCGCATGGCGATGCCGATGCGGCGGATCTCGCGTCGAGCTTCTGCGGCGAGATGTCAGAGCTCACCCGCTCGTGCGGCGGCCAGGTGATCAAGTCGATCGGCGACGCGGTGATGCTGCGCCACGACGACCCGTCGGAGGCGGTCGCGCTCGGCCTCGTCGCCGCGCACGAGGTTCTCGCGGGTCATGGCTTCCCCGCCGTGCGCGTGGGCATGCACCACGGGCCGGCGATCGAACGCGAGGGTGATTGGTTCGGCGCAACGGTGAACCTCGCGGCCCGCGTGGCCGCCGAAGCGGCGGGCGGCGAGGTGCTCGTTACAGACCCGGTGCGCCAGGGCGCCGGCCGTTTGGACGGGGTCCAGTTCGAGGCCCGCGGCGAGCACCGCATGCGCAACGTGGCGGCGCCGGTGCCCCTGTTCGTCGCCGTGCCGGACGAGCGACCCGACGAGGCGCGCCACATCGACCCGGTGTGCCGGATGGTCGTCGCGGAGGGCCGAGAGGCGGGCAGCTTCCGGCACGAAGACGCGCTCTACC
>DASUVU010000056.1:0-5420 GCA_036378815.1 Agromyces sp.
CTTCTGTCGCGCTGATCCGCGTGGGAGGATGCGGCGCATGACGACCTCGTCGCATCCTCCGCTCGACCACCGGCTGCGCCGCATGGTCGGCCGCGACCCGAACGAATCGCACCGCTCCGCGACCCCGCTCGAGCTGCTGTACGACCTCACGTTCGTCGTCGCGTTCAGCCAGGCCGGTACCCAGGCTGCGCACCTGCTCGAACTGGGGCACTGGGGCTCGGCGCTGATCGGCTTCTCGTTCGCCATCTTCGCGATCTGCGTCGCGTGGATCAACTACTCGTGGCTGGCCTCGGCCTTCGACAACGACGACACGTTCTTCCGTCTCGCGACGATGGTGCAGATGGTCGGCGTGCTCGTGCTCGCGCTCGGGCTCCCGCCCGCGTTCGAGTCGATCGACGAGGGCGCCCACCTCGACAACGGGGTGGTGGTCGCCGGCTACGTGATCATGCGCGTCGCGACCGTCGCCCTCTGGCTTCGGATCGCCCGCCAGGATCCCGCGCACCGGCGGACCGCCCTCACCTACGCGATCGTGGTCGGCATCATCCAGGTCGGCTGGGTGGTCGTCATCTTCATCAACCCGTCACTGCCCGTCATGCTGGGGATCATCGTGTTCCTCGGAACGCTCGAGCTCGTCGGTCCGTACGTGATCGAGCGCAGGGTGGGCGGCACGCCGTGGCATGCGCACCACATCGCCGAGCGCTACGGGCTCCTCGTGATCATCACCCTCGGCGAGGTCGTGCTCGGCACGATCCTCGCGATCTCGGCCGTGGTCGAGGAGCAGGGCTGGTCGGTCGAGGCGGGGCTCGTGGCCTTCGGCGGCACGGCCCTCGCCTTCGCGCTGTGGTGGGTGTACTTCACGATGCCCTCGGGAAAGGTGCTGGAGCGGTTCCGGCGGAGGGGATTCGTGTGGGGCTACGGGCACTTCTTCATCTTCGGCTCGCTGGCGGCGACGGGTGCCGGCCTGCACGTCGGGGCCTTCGTGATCGAGGGAGTCGCGCACATCGGCACCGTCGAGGCGATGCTCATGGTGGCGGTGCCGGTGGGCGTGTTCCTGGTCGCGTTGTTCGCGCTGTACTCGCTGCTGCTCCAGCAGTTCGACCCGTTCCACATCCTGCTCTTCGCGGGCAGCCTCCTCATGCTCGTCATCGCCGTGTGGGTCGTCGCCGCCGGCGCGAGCATGGGCGTGGGCATCGTCGTGACGGCGCTCGCCCCGGTCGTCGTCATCGTGGGCTACGAGACGATCGGGCACCGTCACCAGGCGGCCGCACTCGAGCGGGCGCTCGCCGAGTGAGCGAGCGGATGCCGCGCCGACCCGACGCGACGATGAGCGGATGCCGCGGCATCCGCTCATCGCGTCGGTCTCGTTACGCGTTCGGACGGTTCGCGCGCAGCACCTCGAGGCGTGCGCGGTACTCGGTCTCGTCGATGTCGCCCTTCGCGTATCGCTCCGAAAGGGTGGCCTCGGCGCTCGGGCCGCCGCCGCGCATCCACGGCGGGCCGTAGCCCTCGGCGCCGTACTGGGCCCAGTAGCGCCGTCGGCTGCGGCTGAACAGGAAGACGATCAACGCGATGACGAGGATCCAGAAGATCGGGATGAGGAAGAAGAGCCACCCGTAGCCGGCCGCCCAGGGGCCGGCGTGGGTGACCACCGCGGTGGTGAGGGAGGCGAGCATGAGGTGCGTCCTTCCGGTCGTGCGGCCCGCCGATCGGACCGTCACGACCATGCTCGCGCCGGTGCGGCATCCGCGAATCCGCCCGGCGGTGACACCTGTACTGCTCCCGTCGGAGCAGTGGCGAGCGGCTCGCTACTCGCGCCAGCCCGGCGCGACGAGCCCCGACTCGTAGGCCACGACCACGAGGTGCACGCGATCGCGAGCATGCAGCTTCGTCATGATGCGCGAGACGTGGGTCTTCGCGGTGAGCGGACTCAGCACGAGCTCGGCGGCGATCTCGTCATTCGTGAGTCCGTGCCCGACCAGCCGGAGCACCTCGCGCTCGCGCTCGGTCAGGGTCTCGAGACGTTCGTCGTCGGGTGCCTCGCGCAGGCCGACCGCCGCGCGCTCGAGCAGGCGCCTCGTGACGCCCGGCGAGAGCAGTGCATCGCCGCTCGCGACGACGCGGACGGCGCGGATCAGGTCGACCGGTTCGGTGTCCTTCACGAGGAACCCGCTCGCGCCCGCGCGCACCGCGCGCGCGACGTACTCGTCGAGCTCGAACGTCGTGACGATCACCACGCGCACCCCGGCGAGGCCGGGATCGGCCGCGATCTGCTCGGTCGCCCACAGGCCGTCGCCACCGGGCATCCGGATGTCCATCAGCACGACATCGACCGGCACCCGACGCACGAGCGCGAGGAGCTCCTCGCCGGTCGACGCCTCCCCCACCACCTCGACGCCGTCCTCGGAGTCGAGGAGCGCACGGAATCCCGCTCGCACCAGCAGCTGGTCGTCGGCGAGCGCCACCCGGATCATGCGGTCGCCCGCCATGGGAGTCGCGCCGTGACCCGGGTGCCGCCGTGCGGTGAACGGCCGATCTCCACCGAGCCGCCGAGCAGCGCGGCACGCTCGCGCATTCCGAGGATGCCGCCTCCCTCGGGAGCGTCGGGCGCGAGTCCGTGCCCGTCGTCGTCGACGGTCACGAGGAGCTCGTCATCCAGCCGTTCGATCGCGACCACCGCCCGCGTCGCGCCGCCGTGGCGCACCACGTTCGTGAGCGCCTCCTGCACGATGCGATATGCCGCGAACTGCGCGGCGCGCGCGGGCACCTCCCCGTCGAGCCGGTCGATCAGCTCGGGCTCGAAACCGGGCGCGCGCACCCCGGCGATGAGGCGCGGCAGTTCGGCGAGCTCCGCCTGCGGGGCGAGCGGCACGTCGCCGTCGTTGCGGATGACCCCGAGCACGCTGCGCACCTCCTCGAGGGCGGTCTTCGACGTCTCCTTGATGCTGCCGAGCGCGGTGCGAGCCTGCTCGGGATCGCGGTCCATGAGGTGCAACCCGACGCTGGCCTGGACGTTGATCTGCGACAGCGCGTGCCCGATCACGTCGTGCAGTTCCCGGGCGATGCGCACTCGCTCGCGTTCCTCGGCCGTGCGGCGGCGGCGGACGGCCTCGGCGCGGTAGGCGGCGGCACGCTCCCGGCGGACGCGGACGAACGCGCCGATTCCGAAGCACGCGGCCAGCAGTGCGGTCGTCAGTGCGATGCGGAACGGATGCCACGACACCCCGAGGCTCGCACCCAGCGACAGCGCGGCGACCCATCCGGCCACCACCGAGACGACCGCCCAGACGAGCGCGCCACGCGCGACGGCGAGCACGATGGCGAACGCCAGTGCGAGGTAGGGCGGCCCGACCGCGGGCCCGGTGAGCAGGTCGACGAGGGCGAGCACCGAGACGACGGCGACGGTGGGACCGGGAGCGCGACGCGAGGCCAGCAGCGCGAGGGGCCCGGCGGCCGCGAGGGCGACCTGCCCGACTCCGGCAGCCCAGCCGACGTGCTGCCATGCCGCGATGCCGATCGCGGCGGGCACCTGGACGAGGAGGCACACCACCACGGGCGCGACGAGCGTGAACGTCGGCGACGGACGGAATCGCTCGGGCCGTCCGTCCCAGTGGGGCGGTCCGTCCCACGGTGACGCGGGCATCCCCCGATGCTAGCGCCGCGGCATCCGCGACGGATCGGCCCCGGGAGGGCCGGCTCGTACTCCCCAGGGAGTACCCGGCCTACAGCAGCGTCACGGGCTTGACGATGTCGGCGTAGATCAGGAGGGCGCTCATGCCGCCGAGGATCACGACGACCGCGAACGTGAGCGGCATGAGCTTGGCCATGTCGACCGGGCCCGGGTCGGGGCGGCGGCGCAGCTTCGCCCAGCCGCGTCGGATGGCCTCCCAGAGCGCGCCCGCGATGTGCCCGCCGTCGAGCGGGAGCAGCGGGATCAGGTTGAACACGAACAGGGCGATGTTCAGCGATGCGAGGATGCCGACCAGGCCGGCGGCCTTCGACGCGAGCGGCACCTCGTCGAGGCTCGCGATCTCGCCGGCGACGCGTCCGACGCCCACGACCGAGATCGGGCCGTTCGGGTCCCGCTCCTCGGGGCCGAAGGCCGCTTCGGCCACGTCGATGATGCGCTGGGGCAGGTTCAGGATGATGCCCGCGACCGCCTGCACGTTCTCGCCGACCATGGGCAGCACGGCCGTCACGGGCTGGCGCACGGTCTCGGTCGCGGGGCCGATGCCGACGAAGCCGGCCTGGACGGTGACCGGGTCGCCCGAGGCATCCGTCACGACCTGGCCCTGCTCGTCGGTCACGTACCGCTCGCTGAGCAGTGGAGTGACCTCGAGGGTGACCTCCTCGCCGTCGCGGAGGACGACCATGTCGATCGGCTCGTCGGGGTGGTCGCGGATGATGGCGGTGGACTCGTTCCACGAGTCGATGGGCTCGCCGGCGACGACCAGGATGGTGTCGCCGGGCTCCAGCCCCGCTTCCGCGCCGGGCGCGGCCGGATCGCCGGATTCACAGGCCTGACGCTCGCTCGTGGCCGGCAGCGCGCACTCGGACACGCTGCCGATGGTCGTCGAGGCCTGCGCCACGCCGAACCCCATGAGGAGCACGCCGAACAGCACGATCGCGAGCACGAGGTTCATGAACGGTCCGCCGAACATCACGACGATGCGCTTCCACACCGGAAGCCGATAGAACGCGCGGTCCTCGTCGCCCGGCCCGATCGACTCGGCGCTCGAGTCGCGCGCGTCCTGCACGAGGCCGCGGAAGAAGCTCGTGCTGCCGGCGGTGGCGGCCTCGCCCTTCGCCGGCGGGAACATGCCGATCATCGCGATGTACCCGCCGAGCGGGATCGCCTTGACGCCGTACTCGGTCTCGCCCTTGCGCTTCGACCAGACCGTGGGTCCGAAGCCGATCATGTACTGCGTGACCTTGACGCCGAACAGCTTGCCGGGGACGAGGTGGCCCAGCTCGTGCAGCCCCACCGAGAGCGCCAGCCCGACCGTGAAGAGCAGCACTCCGAGGACGAACAGCAGGACGGTCATCGTGCGGGGGTCACCGGTTCTCTCGTGGGGCGGCTCGCGTGCGGGCCCAGGCGTCGGCGGCGAGGACGTCGTCGACGGTCAGCACGGACGTGGTCGAGGGTACGGGGTGCTCCCCCAGCACACGGGCCACCGTGGGGACGATCTGGTCAACTCTCAGCCCGCCGGCCAGGAAGGCGGCGACGCACACCTCGTTGGCCGCGTTGTAGACCGCCGGCGCCGTCCCGCCGCGGGCGCCCGCCTCCCGGGCCAGCCCGACGGACGGGAAGGCGTCGGTGTCCAGCGGGAGGAACTCCCAGGTCTCCGGCTTCGTCCAGTCGACGGCGGCGGCGGCCCCGGGCACCCGGTCGGGCCACCCCAGCCCGAGCGCGATCGGGATCA
>DASUVU010000057.1:0-9425 GCA_036378815.1 Agromyces sp.
TCACCGAGTCCGAGCTGCTCACGCAGATCCGCGACCTGCTCGCCGAGCAACGCGGCACCGGGGCCGGTCGGCACACGCCGGTCTAGGCTGTGGTCTCGGCCTAGGTCTGCCGCCAGTGGGGTGGCCGGTCACGGGTCAGGCGATCGTCGTCGGATGCCGCAGACGGGACGCCCTTCGCCGGTGACGTCGAGTCACGGTCGTCCTCGCCGTCGTGGATCGGCGCCTCGGGCGCCGGGTCCGAGCCTGGCGCCGGCGTGAGCCTGGCGCGCCGCGCCTTGCCAGGGGCGCGCTCGATGCGCTGACGTGGTTCGTCGGTCATCAGCCGGCCGCGGCATCCGTGGGGCGCGAGATCTGGTCGGGCTTGCCGAGCACCGCGGCCACCCGGTTCGCGACCGCCTCGGGATCGCCGAAGAGCTCGAAGCTGTGCACCCGGAGGTAGTGCCAGCCGAGGCGCCGGAGCACCTCGGGACGGAGGCGCAACGACTCGCGAAGGCTCAGCCCGTCGAAGGCCTCGTCCGTCTCGACGACGACGGCCTTGCCCGCGTGCGCGGCGGCGAGGGGCAGCCTGCCCCGGTGGTCGACGCTCACCCGGATGCCGCGGCGGGCGAGCCGAGCAGCGAGGTCGCCGAGCATCGAGTCGGACGGCATCCGTGCGTCGTCGGCGGCCGCGCGTTCCTCGGTCTGGGTGAGGATGTTCGCCAGCGCGAGCACGCCGTGCGATTGGCGGTCGGCGTCGATGTCCTCAGGGCGGAACGCCGACACGAGGTCCATCGACCGTCGTGCGCGCGTCATGCCGACGGCCAGAAGCCGGTCGCCGCCGGGCTCGCCGAGCGAACCGAAGTTGGAGAGCAGGCGCCCGTGCGGCGTGCGGCCGTACCCGACCGAGAAGATGACCCGGTCGCGGCTCTGGGCGACGGCCTGCTCGAGCGTCAGCACCGTGAACGGCTCGGCACGATCCTTGAGGATGAAGTCGGAGAGGTCGGTGCGCTTCGCGAACGCGGCCAGCACCGCCTGGTGCACGCGGGCCGCATGCCTCGCGCTCGCGGTGATCACCATCAGCGACTCACGTGGGCGCTTGACCGCGTGCTCCATCACGAGTTCGACGACCTTCGCGACCTCGGAGTCGATCGATTCGACCGTGCCAGTGATCGAGTCGGGCAGCCCGTTGCCCCGCACGTAGTGCAGGCCGAGGCTTCCATGGCCGAGGAAGCTGCCCGCCCACGGGAGGGAGTCGATGCGCCCGGCGTAGAAGCGGCGGTTCACGAGCTCGGCGAGGTCCTCGCCGCCGGCACGGTAGCTGCGCGTGAGGGTGAGGGTCGGCAGCAGCTCGCCGAGGCGGGCCAGGGCCGAATCGGCGTGCAACGCGTCGACGCCCGGCTCGGTGGCGCGAACCTCGGCCTGTTCGGCGTCGTCGATCGCGGTCTCGAACAGGGTCGGCGTCTGCGTCACCGGGTCGCCGAACGCGACGACCTGGCGGGCGCGCCGGATGGCGCCGAGGTTCTCCGCGATGGTCGTGGACCCGGCATCGACGAGGATGACGGTGTCGAAGGCGATCCCCTCGTCGATGTCGGACACCTCGTACGGTGACGCGAGCCAGATCGGAGCGAGGGCACGGAAGAGCTGCGGCGTGTCCCGCTGCAGCAGGTCGGACCGGACCCGGTCGCCCCGGAGCATCCGCTTCAGCTTCTGCGCCTCGTCGGGATGGTCGACGAGCGCGACCTTCCAGTTCTCGGCGAGATGCCACGAGAGCAGCGCACCGGCGGCCGAGGCATGCGCCTCGTCCACGAGTCGGAAGTCGGCCTCGAGCCGGTCGAGCACCGCCGTGTTCGCACCGAGCAGCGCCGCGTCGCCGGCCAGCATCATCTCGAGCACCGACTGCCACCATGCGAGCTCGAGCTCGTTCGCGACCCCACGCTCGGGCACATGCCGCTTCGCGAGGTCGAGCAGCAGCGGGTCGAGTCCGAGCTCGCGGAGTCGGGAGAGCACCGCGGTGCGTTCCTGGAGGTTCGTGAGGACCTCGGATTCGGCGGCGAGCCCCGCGAGGTTGGCGACGAGCTCGCGAACCGGGCGGGCCGCGAGCTGCCTGGGCGTTCCGGCGACGCCGAGCGGCGCGTCGAGGGCGCTGAGGTCGGCGGCGACCGTGCGATAAAGCACGTGCACGTCGTCGATGCCCACCGGCACGCCCGGTACGGCGCCCGCCTCCGAGTACCGCTGCCAGAGCGTGCGCTGCTGCTGGATGCCGCGAAGCGCCGCATTGAGGTCGGAGACGTGCACCCCGGGACGCACGTACTCGAGCGCGAGCCGCCGAAGGCGCCGACGGTTCGTGACGGACATCCCGGTCGAGTCGCGCCGCGCGCTCGTCGCCGCGATGAGCTCACCGAGCGGCCGGTCGAACACGGTCGGCTGGAAGCGGTCGAGGGTCTCGCGGACGTCGAGCAGGAGCCGGAGGAACACACCCAGCTCGGCAACGGACTCGAAGGGACGCAGCCGCGTCTGCGCGATGAGCGCGCGTCCCCGCTCGAGGAGCCGCGGAAGGTCGGTGGCGCTCAGCCGCTTCGCCGTCTCGTGCGCGTTCGTGGCCTCGTGAGATGACGTGAACGATGCGCCGTACCACGGCGAGTCGCCGGGCCCGTAGCGGAACTCGCCCAGCTCGGCCGCCCGAGCGAGGTCGCGGGCCACCGCGTCGCGGCCCGTGGCGAGCGCGAGGAGCGAGTCGTGTTCGAGGCGCGCGGTGGTCGATGGCGCGTCGTCGACGTGCGCGAGCCGTGCCAGTGCGCTGAGCGCATCGAGCACCGACACCCGGAGTGCGGGGTCCCGCCTGATGAGTGACGTGCGGTAGTCGAGCAGCACCTTGCGCAGCCGCACGAGCGCGTCGTCGACATCGGCGACCCTCGGCCGCTCCACCTTCTCGTTGCGCGAGATCGACTGGATGAGCTCGCGACGCAGTCCGCCCGTCGTGACCGCGGCGCCCGAGAGCCCGACCTGGCCGAGGCGGTGGGCGATGCCGTCGAGGCTCGCGCGTCGTGCGCCGGCGACCAGCACCCGCTTGTCCCTCGCGACGAGGGCACCGATGGCGTTCACGATGGTCTGCGTCCCGCCGGTCCCGGGCAGCGTCTTCACGACGAGCGACGAACCGGACTCGATCTCGGCGATGACCTGCTCCTGTTCAGGGTCCGCGTCGAGCAGGAGGGTGTCGGTGGAGGGCGGCCGCTCATCCTGCGGCACCATCCGCGCGGGCTCGCGGTGGGTCACGATCGCGGCGCGCGCGGCGGGATTGCCGGCGACCGCGTCGATCAGCGGGTGGTCGAGTCGTCGCGCATCGGCAGCCATCGCCGGACCGACCTCCGCGAACGAGGAGACCACGAGCCGGGGCGCGACCTGGAACCACGGCAGGTGCGAGGTGAGCCCGCGGAGGCGGTCGATCACCGGTTGCGGCTTGAACACGCCGTTCGTGATCGCGAGCGCGACGAACGCCTCGGCGTCGAGCGTGATCTGGAACTGCTCGCGCAGCTCGCGAGCGAGCGCGGGGTTGAGGAACGGCTGTCCCTTGAGCTTCAGCTCGAAGTCGCGCCCGTACCGGCGGATGGCGAGCGGCCGCAGCAGTACGGGCGCGAGGAACTCCTCCCCCGCATTCCGCCACGACGCGAGGCCGATCGCCAGGTGCACCGCCTCGATGCCGCGCACCGAGCGGAGCTCGATCCCCTTCTGCGTGATCTCGGCAGCCGCCAGCCGGGCGTTGCGAAGCGCGAGCTCATCGCGGATGAGGCTCGAGAGCAGCGTCGACTTGCCCGTGATGAACTGCGGCAGTCCTCCGGGGTGCGTCGTGGACAGCTCGATGCGCGTGCGCGGCGTGTCGACGAACTGGACGAGCGGCGAGCGACCGCCGACCGCCGACAGCTCCGCCTGCCACCGATTCCACGTCGGTTCGGCCACGTTGCCGGCGACGAGCGCGGGATCGCCGACGCTGAGTCCGTCGGGGCTGGTGGTGTGTCGCATGGGTTCGGGAGTCAGGTCGGCTGCGGCATCCGTCTCCGCGCCGAGGAGCCCCCCGGCGTCATGATTCCTGTCGAGCCGCCACACACGGACACCATACGTTGCGCCGACCGGATTGCCGGGAGCATCGCCGCAGCAACGACGCTTTCGGGACGGCGGGCCGCTCAGTACGCCGACTGCGGCTCGAGCCCGTGCGCCAGCGCGACGCCTTCGTTGACGAGGCGCCCCCCGGTCGCGTTGAGTCCGAGGGCGAGCGCCGGGTCGGCCTCGATGGCTGCCTTCCAGCCCAGGTCGGCGATCCTCTGGGCGTACGGCAGCGTCACGTTCGTGAGGGCGGGCGTCGACGTCACGGGCACGGCGCCCGGCATGTTGGCGACGCAGTAGAAGACCGCTTCGTGCACCCGGAACGTCGGCTGCTCGTGCGTCGTGGGGCGCGACCCCTCGAAGCATCCTCCCTGGTCGATCGCGATGTCGACGAGGACGCTGCCCGGCCTCATCGTGGCGACCATCTCGTCGGTCACGACCTTCGGCGCGGCGGCGCCGGGAATGAGCACGGCGCCGATCACGAGATCGGCGTCGCGTACCTGTCGTGCCAGCTCGTACTGCGACGATGCGAGGGTCTTGATGCGATGGTCGTAGCGAGCGTCGATCTCGCGCAGCTTGGGCAGCGAGATGTCGAGCACCGTGACGTCGGCGCCGAGTCCCAGCGCGGTCGCCGCGGCCTGCTCACCCGCGACGCCACCGCCGATGACGACCACCTTCGCCGGCGCGGTGCCGGGAACGCCGCCGAGCAGGATGCCGCGGCCGCCCTTGGTGGCGTGCAGCTCCGACGCGCCCACCTGCGGTGCGAGTCGGCCGGCGACCTCGCTCATCGGCGTCAGGAGCGGGAGCGACCGGTCGGGCAGCTGCACGGTCTCGTAGGCGATCGCCGTGACGCCGGAGTCGAGGATGGCGCGAGTGAGCGGCAGGTCGGCCGCCAGGTGGAGGTAGGTGAAAAGCGTGAGGTCCTCGCGGAGGAAGCCGTATTCCTCGGCGATCGGCTCCTTGACTTTCATCACGAGGTCGGCCGCCCACGCCTCGGCGGCGGTGTCGACGATCCGCGCCCCGGCGGCGGCGTACTCGGCGTCGAGGTAGCCGGCTCCGATGCCGGCTCCGGCCTGAATGGCGACATCGTGACGCTGAGCGAGCGCATGCGCGCCCGCCGGCGTCATGGCGACGCGGAATTCGTTGTTCTTGATCTCTGCGGGCACGCCGATGTGCATGGTGACTCCGAATGCTGTGGGGTGGGTCGACACCATTTTCGTCGCTTGTTCGAGGATGCGGAAGGGATTCCGCATGGAATTCGGTAGAGTATGGTTCACGCCGCTGTTCGTTCGGAGTGGAGGTGCTCGATGGCCGATTCACCGCACATCGGCGAAACGAGGGATGCGGCATCCGCCCCCATGGTGCTCGACGCCGTCGATCGCCAGATCATCGCCCTGCTGCACGAGAACGCCCGTCTGCCCAACGTCGACCTGGCACGAGCCGTCGGAATCTCGCCGTCGACGTGCCTCGCCCGCGTGCGCTCACTTCGCGAGCGCGGCGTGATCACGAGGTACACCGCCGAGATCAACCCGGCCGCCCTCGGCTTCACGCTGCAGGCGCTCGTGAGCGTCCGCATCCGGCCGGGAGCCCGGCACCTCATGGAGCAGATCTCCGACGAGCTGCGCATGCAGCCCGAGGTCGCGCAGCTGTTCTTCCTCGGCGGCAGCGAGGACTTCCTCATCCACGTTCGCGTGCGCGACAGCGACCATGTGCGGCAGTTCGTGCTGAAGAACCTCTCGGCGAACCCCGCCGTCGCGCTCACCGAGACGCATCTCGTGTTCGAGCACCACACTGCGCTCTCGGCGGGCCTGCGCACGGTGCTCTGAGCCGATTCTGCGCCGGTCCCCGCCCGGCGGTTCAGCGCTGGAGCGGCAGGATCTCGGACAATGCCAGGTCGTCGGGCGACTCGAGCTGCTCGTAGGTGCAGCTTTCGGGCGAGCGATCGGTGCGCCACCGGCGGAACTGCGCCGTGTGCCGGAACCGGTCGCCCTCCATCTTCTCGTAGGCGACCTCGACCACCAGCTCGGGCCGCAGGGGCACGAACGAGAGGTTCTTGCCCGCGCTCCAGCGGCTCACCGCGCCCGGCATCCGGGTCGACGCGTGCGCCTCCTGGTCGGCCCACTCGCCCCACGGATGCTGCGACAGGTCGTCTGCGACGTACGGCTCGAGCGTCGCCACCAGCTCCTTGCGCTTGGCCATCGGGAACGACGCGGCGACGCCGACGTGATGCAGCCGGCCGTCGTCGCCGTAGAGCCCGAGCAGGAGCGAGCCGATGATGCCCCCCGTCTTGTGCCACCGGAAGCCCGCGACGACGCAGTCGGCCGTGCGCTCGTGCTTGACCTTGAACATGGTGCGCTTGTCGGGCTGGTACGTGCCGTCGAGCGGCTTCGCGACGAGGCCGTCGAGCCCTGCGCCCTCGAACCGGGTGAACCAGTCGCGCGCCTCCGCGAGGTCGGCCGTGGCGGGCGTGATGAAGACGGGGTCGGATGCCCCGGCGAGCGCCTCCTCGAGCCGGGTGCGCCGCTCGACGAACGGTCGCGCCATGATGTCCGCGTCGCCGATCGCCAAGAGGTCGAAGCCCACGAACGACGCGGGCGTGCGCTCGGCGAGCATCCGCACCCGGCTGTCGGCGGGGTGGATGCGCTGCTGGAGCGCGTCGAAGTCGAGTCGGCCGTCGATCGCGAGGATGATCTCGCCGTCGACCACGCAGCGGTCGGGCAGGTTCTCGCGGAGCGCCTCGACGAGCTCGGGGAAGTAGCGCGTCATGGGCCGTTCGTTGCGACTGCCGAGCACGATCTCGTCGCCGTCCTTGAACACGATGGTGCGGAACCCGTCCCATTTCGGCTCGACATGGCCGGTGTCGGGAATCTCCCTCACCGACTTCGACAGCATGGGAGCGACGGGCGGCATCACCGGGAGGTCCATCCGTCCATCATGGTCGCAGCCGCGTTCCTCCGCAGCCCCGCGTCGATCGCCATCGCGGCAGCGCACCGGGTAGCACCGGGCAGGAACCGGGTCAATCCCCTGCCGTTGCGGCGGAGTCGCACCTATGTTCGGACTGGCGGAGTCTCGATGGGGCGACCCGCGTGAGCGAGGAGATACTTCGATGACCGATTCTGGCCCTGCACACACCGATCCGAGAAGCGCCCTCGACGAGGGAATGGACACCGAGCCACCTCGACGCGAGCACGAGCACGCCGATGACCGTGCCGTCGTCAGGGATCCCGATACCGGGCACGTGAGCGAGGAGCCGGCAACATGACCTCGCTCCTCGACCAGCCAGAGCACGACGAACGCCCTGCAGGCCGACACGGGCTGCCACCGATCGGCCTGTGGTGGCCGATGCTCGAGAGCCCGCTGCAGCGCGAGCTGCTGGAGAACCTCAACGCGCCGCTGCGTCACTACGTGGTGCGGCGGATCTTCGATCTCTGCGAGCTCGACGACGAGCCGGTGCCCCGGGGGTCCGTGCGGCTCGGCGTGAATGAGCGCGCCTACATCGCCGGCTGGATGCACGCAGTCGACTGGAGTTGACTGCACCTCTGCGGCGAGTCGGGTGGCGTCACGGCCCTGCGCGCGGCACACTCCTCGGGTGAGCACCGATCGCGCAGTGGCCGACCGCGAGTACGGACGCGACACCGTCGAGTTCGGGCGCGCCGTGGCGTTCTTCGACGCCGTGTACGCGTTCGCGGTGACCCTGCTCGTGGTGAACATCGACCCGCCCGAGGCATCCGACTGGCAGAGCCTCGATGCGCTGCTCGGCAGTGGCCTCGGCTGGCAGCTGCTCGGATTCGGGATCAGCTTCGTGGTCATCGCCGTCTTCTGGAGGGTGAATCACCGGATCGTCGCCCTGTTCCGTGCGATCAGCCCGGCGACCATCGCGGCGAACCTCGTCGCGACGGCGTTCGTCGTGCTGATCCCGTTCTCGACGCAGGGGATCAGCGACGTCGAGACCGCGGACGAGCCGCTCGCGATCGCCGTGTACGCCGTGAACATCACCTGCGCGATACTCGCGCAGTCGGCGATGTACTACGTCGCCCGACACGACGGCGTCATCGCGCATCCGCTCCCGCGCCGTGCCGACCGCGCCCAGTTCCTCGACACACTCACCACGCCGATCGTCTTCCTCGCGTCGATTCCGATCGCCTACGCGTTCGACGCGAACTGGGCACGACTCACGTGGGCGACGCTCATCGTCATCGGTCCCATCAGCGGGCGGATCGCCACCCGGCGCGTGCAACGGATCGTCGCCGAGGAGGCGACGGCTTCGAGTCATCCGCCCGATCACTGACGCCGTGCGCCGTCAGGTCAGCCTCAGTCGCCGAGGTCGACGGGTGCCATCCAGCGCTGCTGGTCGCGACGCAGCGGAATGATCTCGCGGATGACGCCGGGATCTCCGCTCGGCAGCGGTCCGTCGATGCGCACGGTCGTGCTGCCCGCCTCGTGGTCGACCTCGACACCGGATGCCGCGAGCGCATCGGTGTCGATGCAGACCAGGAGCAGCGGGAGGGTGAGATCACCGTACTTGGCGTCGAGCACGCCCTGGATGCCATCGGCGGTGGTGGCCCGAATGAAGTCACCCGGCTCCCACGCCAACCCGCGAGTTGCAGCCTCGTACTCACCCAACCCGAGGCTCATCTCCCAGTCATCGGCGATCGCAACGTGGAACGCGCGCTGCATCTCCGTCTCCTCCCACGCACCGGTCATATTTGAAAGTATCAGCTTCCGGTTTATTCGGATAGGGTGACGGCATGCCCAACGACCTCACCGACCGGACGGACGTCGAAGAGCTCGTGACCGCGTTCTACCGCACCGCGTTCGCCGATCCACTCATCGGACCGATCTTCACCGAGGTCGCCCGCATGGATCTCGATCACCACCTGCCGATCATGTGCGACTTCTGGGAGACGGTGCTGTTCCGGGCCGGCCTGTACAGCCGGAACGCCCTCCAGGTGCACTACGTGCTGAACGCTCGCCACCCGCTCACCGAGGAGCACTTCGACCGGTGGCTGTCGCTGTGGACGGAGACCGTCGACGATCGGTTCGTCGGCGAGAAGGCCGAGCTGGCGAAGACGCAGGCGACCAGGATCGCCGGCTCGATGCAGCGACGGCTCGCCGGCCGCTCGGGGAGTGAGTTCGAGCTCATCGGCCGCCGCGCAGCGGAACCATGAACCGCGAGCAGGCGACGCACGCGGCGCTCGCGTCGGCCGCCCGGCGTCGAGTGCTCGACGCACTGACACGGTCGGCCGTCGCGCTCGATGCCCAGACGGTGGCCGACCAGGTCGGGCTGCACGGCACGACCGCGCGCTTCCACCTGGATCACCTCGAGCGCGCCGGTTTGGCGCGGAAGG
>DASUVU010000058.1:0-11081 GCA_036378815.1 Agromyces sp.
CGAGGACGGTCTGGCCCTCGAGCTTGCCGACCTCGTTGTTGTCGAACGACACGTAGTAGTCGGCGCCGGTGAACGGACGGTCGTAGGCGATGACCGGGATGCCCTCGGCCTTGGCCTTCTCGGCGACCGCCGCGCCAGCGCCGTTGTAGTCGACGAGGAGCATGACGCCGCAGCCCTTGCTGAGCTGCTGGTCGGCGATGGTGGCGTACTTGTTGGTGTCGCCCTGTGCGTTCTGGATGTCCGTCTCGAAGCCGGCGGCCTCGAGGCCGTCCTGCAGGTACGGTCGGTCGTTGTTCTCCCAGCGCGGCGACGACGCGGCGTCGGGGAGGATGACACAGGCGCGGGCCGCAGCCGCGTCGGCCGTGTCGGTCGACCCGCCGCCGCCACCGCCGCTCGAACAGCCTGCCAGCAGTAGCGCGGAGATTCCGGCGAACGCCGCGGCAGACACCAATGAAGATCTCTTCATCGTGCTCCCCATTCTGTTGGTGAAGTCGACCCCTGAGGGGGGCCGCCGTCGGCAATGACGTCGGCACAGCCCATGATGAACCCAAATGTGGTCTGCGCAGACAAATCGTTCATAACACTTGCGTAACCACCCGACACCGTCGACGGACGAGTTCGGTGCAATTCGGCGCGAGTCGTAAGAGCGCTCTCTCGGCATGCCCCCGAATTGGGGTGCCGGCCCGCCCGGATGCAGTGCCCGCGGCTCAGAACCAGATGCTGAGCTGCGGCGTCCGCTGCGCCTGGAACATCCGGTCGGCCAGGTCGAGCGATCGCGGCCGGAGTTCGCGGATGCGGCCGGCGCGACCGAGCA
This sequence comes from Agromyces sp., assembly GCA_036378815.1. Taxonomy (GTDB): domain Bacteria; phylum Actinomycetota; class Actinomycetes; order Actinomycetales; family Microbacteriaceae; genus Agromyces. The sequence continues at coordinate 815 of DASUVU010000058.1, forward strand.
CTGATGGCCGGGCCCCGCCGAGGTAGATCGCCGCGAGTTCCTGCACCCCGAGCCGAAGCCGTGGAGTCGAGCGAGCGGATGCCCCGGCGCGCGTGCCGTCGACGGCGGTCACCTCGGGTCGCCCCCGGTCGTCGACGACCAGGTCGAGGGTGCCCTCGGCGTGTCCGAGGGGGTCCTCGACCTCGAGGCGGAGGGTGCCGGCGGCGCCGTACGTGCGCGCCGTGAGGGCGGCGACCGGATCGAGCATGCGCACCCAGAGGTGGTCGACGACGTCCGAGAGGGTGATCGCGCGTGGGTCGTCGATCAGCCAGTGGAGCGGCTCGTCGACCGAGCGGAGGAGGCCGCGCACGCCCGTGACGAAGTCCTGCTCGACGAGGAAACGCCACAGCGCGCGTTCGGCGTCGTCGGTGGCCGCGGCCAGCGACTCGAACTCGAGCACTCCAGGCTCGTTCGGTTCGCGACGGATGCGGTAGGTGGCGAAGCCCTGGGCCCGGCCGTGCTCGTCGTCGTAGCGCACGATCCGGATCGACCGCGACCGCTCGCTCTCGGGGTCGAAGAGCCCGAGCATGCGGTCGAGGATTCCGGGCCACCGGTCGACCTCGCCGGGCGTCCGGGCGACCGCGCGACGGGCGATCGCCGGCGCTGCCTTGCGCAGTGACGCCGCGTCGACGAATTGCACGCGGCCCGGGGCATCCGGACCGATCCAGTGCACTCGCCGGCGATCGACGTGCAGGGTGGCCGCCTGGGCGGCGGGCGCGTAGCCGTACCGGCCGTAGATGGTGGCCTCGGTGGCGGTGAGCATCGCGACGGCTGCTCCCGCCTGGCGCGCGTTGGCGAGCTCACCGAGCATGAGCGCCCGGGCGATGCCGCGACGGCGATGGGTCGGCGAGACCGTGACCGAGCTCACCGCCCAGGCGTCGACGCTTCCCGCCCCGGGCACGCTGAGGCCCGTCGGCCACGACGACACCGTCGCGACGGGAACATTCGGCTCCGCAAGCCCCTGGTCGTACACGCCCTGCACACGGCGGTCGGCGAGCACGCGGCGGTCGTATTCCCGCTCGACGGCGCGTGGCCGGGCATGGTGGAAACCGCGGAAGTCGGCCTCGATCCATCCGTCGATGCCCACGTCGTCGTCGGCGTCGACGAGCCGGTATTCGAGTCCCTTCGCTGCGAGGTCGGCGGATGTTCGAGAGTCGACCGGAAAGCTGCGGGGATCGAACGACATCTGGCCAGCGTAGCGAGCGACCCTGTGCACCGAGTCGCCCGGATCTTGCGAGATTCGGGCGACTCGGCCCGTGCGCGCCGCGAGCTCAACCACCGGCGTGCCCCGCCCAGGTGGCGATGCGCCGCGAGCTCAACCGCCGGCGTGCTCGCCCAGGTGGCGATGCACCGAGGAGATGACCACCGACCCCTCGCCGACGGCTGACGCCACGCGCTTGATCGATCCGCGCCGCACGTCGCCGACGGCGAAGAAGCCGGGCACGGATGTCTCGAGCGGGGTCGGCGCGGTGCCCTCGTCGCCGAGCCAGGCCCTCCGACCGCCCTCGGCCAGCACCTCGGGCCCCGTGATGACGGATCCCCACTGGTCGCGCAGCACCTCGGGCGCCAGCCACTCGGTGTGGGGACGCGCGCCGATCGTGATGAACACCGCGTCGGCCCGCATCTCGCGTCGCTCGCCGTCCCCCGTCTCGAGCACGACGTGGTCGAGACGGTCGGCTTCGGCGGCGCCCGCGTCGACCACCCTGGTTCCGGTGATCAGCCCGACGCCCGCGGCATCCAGCTGGTCGATGAGGTACTTCGACATGCTCGCGGCCAGCGAATCACCACGTACCACGAGCGACACCGAGCGCGCGTACCTGGCCAGGTGCAGCGCGGCCTGTCCGGCCGAGTTGCCGCCGCCCACGACCAGCACGTCGCGGCCGGCCTGCCCGCGCGCCTCGACCGATGTCGCGCCGTAGAACACCGAGGCGCCCACGAACGGTTGCAGGCCAGGGGCGGCGAGGCGCCGGTAGCTCACGCCGCTCGCGAGCACGACGGCGCGCGCCCGCACGATCTCGTCGGGCGCCACGTCGAGCTCGAAGCCGCCCTCGGTGACGCGCATGCCCGAGACCCTGCGCGTGTGCCCGAACTGCGCGCCGAACACCCACGCCTGCTGGTAGGCGCGCTGTGCAAGCTCGGCGCCCGAGACACCGCGGGAGAAGCCGAGGTAGTTGCGGATCAGCGAGCTCGAGCCCGCCTGGCCGCCGATCGATTCCGCCTCCAGCACCAGGGTGTCGAGGCCCTCGGATGCCGCGTACACGGCCGCTGCGAGACCGCCGGGCCCCGCCCCGACGACGACGAGGTCCACCGTGCGATCGGGCAGCGTCGTCGTGAGGCCGTATGCTCGCGCGAGCTCGGCGTCGTCGGGGTCGACGAGGATGCCGCCGGCCGCGGTGCGCACGAGGGGGACGCCGGCGTAGTCGACGCCGGCCTCGGCGAGGAGATCGAGCGCGTCGGGCGAGGCGGGATCGAGGTGATCGGATGGGACACCCGCGCGGGCGAGGCGGCTCCGCAGCGCGTGCGTGCGCGGCTGGGCGTCGTCGCCGATCACGGTGAACGCGCGGTGGCGCTTGCCGACCGACGCCTCCCACTCGCGGAGGAAGTCGGTCACCGCGCGGTGGAACGACTCGTCGGGCGAGTGCACCGGACGCACCACGTAGTAGTCGATCTGCAGGTGCGACATGAGTTGGAGCACGGCATCGGCGGTCGCCCGGTCGGCCCAGGAACCCCAGTCGATGACGAGGCCGCGGCGCACGTCGGGGAAGCTCCGCCGCGCCGCCGCGAAGACGTTGTCGTGGTCTCCGACCGGGGTGGCGTCGTCGGACAGCACGAGCGCGAGATCGCCGCCCGAGGCATGCAGTTCGCTGATCGCGGCGACGCCCTGGGCCGGGCTCGCGGCATCCACGATGCGGTAGTCCTGCGCATACCGGCGCTCGAGAGGATCGAGGAGCGCCCGACGCCCCTTCTCGTCGGCGGAGACCACCAGGATGGCGGTCGCTGGTTGCGCCGGCGCCTGAGCCTCCATCGGTCCCCCCTCGGAGCGTCGCGGGTGCGCCCGGCGGCCCGGCCGCACGCCGCGAGTGTACCGCCGGGCCGTGGCGGCGCACCACCGCCGTCCCGGACGGGGTTTACAGGCGGATGCTGCGAGGAACAGACTTTCACCATGAGTCCGGCCGACGGGGTCATCCGCACGCCCGACCAGCGCTTGCGGGTCTTCGTGAGTTCGACGCTTCGCGAACTCGCGCCCGAGCGACGCGCCGCCCGCACCGCGATCGAGCAGTTGAACCTCGCGCCCGTGATGTTCGAGCTGGGTGCCCGGCCGCATCCGCCGAGGGAGCTCTACCGCGCGTACCTCGCGCAGAGCGACATCTTCGTCGGCCTGTACGCGAAGCAGTACGGTTGGGTCGCGCCGGGGGAGGGCATCTCGGGCCTCGAGGACGAGTACCGCCTCGCACCGCCCGACATGCCCAAGCTCGTGTACGTCAAGGAGGACGGCGACCGTGAGCCGCGCCTCGCCGAGTTGCTCGAACGCGTCAGGGCCGACGACCACGCGTCGTACGTGTACTTCACCGATGCCGACCAGCTCGGCGCGCTCCTGCGCGGCGACCTGGCGACGCTGCTCGCCGAGCGGTTCGCGCGGGCGTCGACGACGCTCGACGAGGGCACCGCGACGATGGATGGCACCGTCGCGCTGCCGTCGGCCCTCACCTCCCTCATCGGGCGGGGGCGCGAACTCGAGGCCGTCGTCGACCTGCTGTCCGACGACGACGTGCGGCTCGTCACCATCACGGGCGCGGGTGGAATCGGCAAGAGCCGCCTGTCGATCGATGCCGCGAACCGCGTGCACGACCGGTTCCCGGGCGGTGTCGCCTTCGTCGACCTGGCACCCGTGACCGACCCCGAGCTGGTTCCCGCGGCGATCGCCGACGCGCTCGGCATCGTCGACGTCGGCGACGGCGATCTCGACGAGAAGCTCCGCATGGCCCTGCGCGACCGCCGCATGCTGCTGCTGCTCGACAACGTCGAGCAGGTCGTCGACGCGGCACCCGCCATCAGGTCGCTGCTGACGGATGCCCCGCACCTGACCGTGCTGGCCACGAGCCGTGTCCTGCTGCGCATGACCGGCGAGCACGGCGTGGAGCTCGGCCCGCTCCAGCTGCCCGACATGCGGCACGGCGCCAGTGTCGGACGCGCGCTCGCGTCGCCCGCGGTGAACCTGTTCGTCGAACGGGTCCGGGCGGCGAAGCCCGATTTCGAGCTCACCGACGAGAACGTCGAGGACGTCGAGCGGATCGCGATCGCGCTCGACGGCGTGCCGCTCGCGCTCGAGCTCGCGGCAGCCCGGGCCCGGGTGCTCACCCCGGCACAGCTGCTCCAACGGCTCGACCAGCGCCTGCTCGTGCTCGGTGGCGGGGTGCGCGACCTCCCCGAGCGGCAGCGCACGATCCGCTCCACGATCGAGTGGAGCACGCAACTGCTCACCTCGTCGCAGCAGGAGCTGCTCGCTCGGCTCGGACTGTTCGCCGGGACGTGCACGCTCGACGCGGCCGAGTGGATCGGGGAGGGCATCCGCGACGGCGACACCCTCGATGACCTCGCCGCGCTCGTCGACGGGAGCCTCGTGCGCCAGCAGGACCGCGGCGACCGGGCGGTGTTCTCGATGCTCTCAACGGTTCGGGAGTACGCGCTTGCGCAGCTCGATGCGAGCCCCGACGCTCGTGCGCTGCGCGACCGGCACGCCCGGTACTTCATGCGGCTCGGCGAGGAGGCGGAGCGCCAGCTCGAGGGGCCGAGGCAACTCGCATGGATCGACCGTCTCGCGGAGGAGGGCGACAACCTGCGCGCCGCCGCTCGCCATCTGCTCGACACCCGGCAGTGGAAGGAGGCCGCCCACTTCGCGTGGACCCTCTACGTCTACTGGTGGGTCGACGGGCACCTCGGCGAGGTCCGTGCCTGGATGCGGGAGCCGCTCGAATCGGGCGACGAGCTCGACGACGTGACGAGGGCCACGGCCCTGTACTTCACCCGCGCGATCGGGTTCTGGCAGAACCCCGACGACGGGGTGGTGCCCGGGCTCGAGGAGAGCGCCGCGCTGTTCCGTCGTGAGGGTGTGCGTTCGGGTGAGGCGTTGGCGTTGATCTCGCTCGCCCTCGCCCTACTGGCGTCGCGGGAGCCCGACATCGCCCGCGCCGGCGAGGCGCTGAACGGAAGCCTCGCCCTGTTCCGCGAGGTGGACGACGCGTGGGGCCAGGCGATGGCGCTCGTGACCATCGGCCGCGTGGAGATGCTGACACAGGATGTCCCGGGCGCACTCGCCCGGTTCGAGGAGAGCCTCGCGCTGGCGCGCCGACAGCGCGACGACCTCGGCGTGTCGATCTCGCTGCACCACCGCGGCTGGGCGAAGCTCCTGCTCGGCGACCTCGACACCGCCCGTATCTGCTTCGAGGAGTGCCTCAGCCTCTCGGCCGCCCTGCACCACGACGAGGGCGTCGCGTACGCCCTCGAGGGTCTCACCGCGGTCGCTGGGGCAGCCGGCGATCCGGGGCGGGCCGGCACGCTCCTCGGAGCAGCGCAGGTGGTGCGCGAGCGGACCGGCCTCTACAACGCCCCGTCCTTCTCCTTCCACCAGGCATTCGTCGACGGCATACTCGCCGGGCCGGCCGCCGACGCCTTCGAGTCGGCACGCGAGCGCGGGCGGCACCTGCACGTCGACGATGCCGTGGCCTACGCGCTGGCGCGCGATCGCGTCGAGGCGGCGGCCTCCGCGACCTGAACCGGGCCCCACCGGCCGAACCCGTATTCCCGAGGAGCACTCATGAGCGACGTCGAACCCCGTCACGACGAGCGCACCGCCGAGGGCCCCACGGAGGTCCGCGCCGAGCACCCCGCCGAGCACCCCGCCGAGCGGCACCACGAGCCCCACGCCGAGCGGCATCGCGCGGGCGCGATGGACCGCGTGCTGCCGTACACCCGCATCGTCGCGTACGTCGTGCTCCCGTTCCTCGTCGCCGCGGCGTTCCTCCTCCTCGTGCTGCCGGGCGCGACCGAGCAGCACTTCGCATGGACGATCAATCCGCCGATCACGGCCATGCTCCTCGGGTCCGCCTACGGCGGCGGCATCTGGTTCTTCGTGCAGGTCGCGGTGCAACGACGCTGGCATCGGGTGCGGCACGGGTTCCCAGCGGTGCTCGTGTTCGCCACCCTGGCCGGCATCGCGACGTTCCTGCACTGGGACCGGTTCCACTTCGGCCACATCTCGTTCTTCACGTGGGTTGCGCTCTACGTGACCACGCCCATCCTCGTGCTCATCGCGATCATCGTGAACCTCCGCGAGGACGACGGTGCGCCCGAGGGCGACGACGTCGAGATTCCCGCGCCATGGCGGTACGTGCTCGCGCTCGTCGGCGCCGCGGCATCCGTCACCGGTCTCGTGCTCTTCATCGCCCCGCAGCTGTTCATCGACACGTGGGCCTGGGACGTGACGCCGCTCACGGCACGGATCGTCGGCACGGTGCTGACGCTGCCCGGCTTCGTGAACATCTGGATGCTGTGGGATGACCGGTGGTCGGCCTTCCGGCGGGTGTTCCAGGCGCAGCTCGTCAGCCTGGCCTGCATCCTCATCTCGATCGTCGTGCGGTTCGGCGACCTCGCGTGGTCGCGACCGAGCGCCTGGATGTTCGCGACCGGCATCGTCGTGTCCGTCGTCGTCTACGGGGTGTTCTACGCCTCGCTCGAACGCCGCCGCGCGCGCTAGCGTGTGAAGGGCGGCCCCCGGCTCCCGTGGGTGGCGGAGAAGGGGGATTCGATGGACTGGACCTCGCGTCACCTCGTGGATGCGTACGTCTTCGGGTATCCGCTCGTGTACAACGTGTCGTCGATGCAGGCGATCGCCGCGAACGGCCTGGGGTCGCTGCCGGCCGCAGGCATCAACCGGTTCGCGCACGCCTCGGGCCTCGCCTCGCCCAGGGACGCGTTCGTGAGCGTCAACAACGACACGGTGTACGCGATCGCGATCCTGGACCTGTCGGGCGGGCCGCTCGTGCTGCACGTGCCCGATACCGACGGCGCCTACTACGTGCTCCAGTTCGTCGACGCGTGGACGAACAACTTCGCGTACGTCGGCCGCAGGGCCACGGGCACGGGGGAGGGCACGTTCCTCGTCGTCCCGCCCGGATGGTCGGGCCAGGCACCCGACGGTGCGCGGGTGATCCACTCGCCGACCGACATCGCCGCGATCGTGGGGCGGCTCGCGGTCGACGGCGAGGAGGACATGGACCGGGTCCGCGCCCTGCAGCCCGGGTTCACCCTCGAGCCGCTCGACGGGAACGGCCCGCTCCGCGGCATCCCGCAGCCGCACACCGACCTGCCCGAGCACCTCCGGTTCTGGGAGCTGTTGCGGCTGTGGAGCCTGGCCTACCCACCGGCGAAGGCCGACGTCGACTACCTGCATCGGTTCGCCGAGTACGGGCTGACCGACCACGGCAACCCGTTCGGGATGGTGGCCCGTGACCTCGACGAGCACCTGGCGCATGCGTTCGCGGGCGGACGCGACGAGATCGAGGAGCTCTCGAAGCCCGACCTGTCGGCTGCGCGGAACGGCTGGTTGGCCTGGCCGCACGGCTTCGACTACAACGACGACTTCTTCGAGGTCGGCACGATCGACGCGCCGGAGTGGCGGATCGACGACCGCGAGGAGGCGTACACGACGCGCGCCCGTTCCGCGCGGAACGGGCTCTGGGGCAACCACGGGTACGAGGCCGTCTACGCAGAGGTGTTCGTCGACGCCGACGGCGAGGCGCTCGACGGCCGGCACGCGTACGAGGTGCGCCTCACCGAACCGCCGCCGGCCGACGCATTCTGGTCGATCACCATGTACTCGACGCCCGACTTCCTGCTCGTCGACAACGCGATCGACCGGTACTCCATCGGCGATCGCACGCCGGGTCTCGTGACCGGGGAGGGCGGGTCGGTCACGATCCGCATGCAGTCCGAGCGACCCGACGATGAAGCCGCTGCCGCGAACTGGCTGCCGACGCCCGACGGCCCCTTCCGCCCTCTGTTGCGCGTGTACCAGCCGCGCACCGAGATGATCGACGGCAGCTACATGATGCCGCCGATCACCCGGCTGCGATGACCTCCGCGGGCCCACCACGACCCACCCGTCCACCGTTCGACGCCGAGCTCGAACCGGCGCTCGAATCACTGCCGCGCTACTTCACCACGCTGGAGCCCGCCGGCATCGCCGAGTTCCGCGCGGCGACGGCACGCCCCCGATCGTCCGTCGAATCGGCCTTCGCCGGGCGGCCCGTCGAGGTCACCGACCACGTGATCGCCGGTCACGGGGGCGGAGAGATCACCGTGTCGGTGCTGCGCCGAACGGATGCCGAGGGCGGATCGGACGCCGAAGGCGGATCGGCGCCCGGCGTGTACCTGCTGCACGGCGGCGGCATGGTCGGCGGGAGCCGATGGGCGGTCGTTCCGATGGTCGTGGAATGGGTGCTCGAGTGCGGTGCGGTCGCGGCATCCGTCGACTATCGGCTCGCGCCCGAGTTCCCCGACCCGGTTCCGGTCGAGGACGCCTTCTCGGGCTACGAGTGGTTCGTCGCCCGGGCCGCTGACCTCGGGTTCGACCCGGACCGGGTGCTCATGGGCGGCGTGAGCGCCGGCGGTGGACTCGCCACGGGGGCGACGCTGCTCGCCCGCGAACGCGGATCGATGATGCCCTTCGGGCTGCTGCTGACCTCGCCCATGTTGGACGACCGCAACGATTCGAGATCGGCGCACGAGGTCGACGGGGTGGGCATCTGGGATCGCACGAGCAACCGCACCGGATGGACGGCGCTGCTCGGCGATCGCCGCGGCACCGACGACGTGTCGATCGCCGCGGCCCCGGCGCGCGCCACCGACCTGTCGGGCCTACCCCCGACGTACCTCGACGTGGGCAGCGCCGAGGTGTTCCGCGACGAGGTGGTCGCGTTCGCGCGCGGCATCTGGGCGGCGGGCGGCATCGCCGAACTGCACGTGTGGCCGGGCGGCTTCCACGGCTTCCAGGGCATCGTGCCGGCGGCGGCGCTGTCGCGGGCGGCCGTGCAGGCGCGTGAGGCGTGGGTGCGGCGCATCCTGACCCCCTGAAGCGGGCGCTGGCTCGTACGATCGCGTCGGGCGGTCAGTCGGCCGGGCGGGCGGGCGGTCAGTCGGCCGGGGGGCGGTCGGTCAGCCAGTCGCCGGGCCGTCCCACACGACCCCACCATCGGACCGCACCCGCGCCCCCGACGAGACGGGGTGGGGCGTGCGGCGTCCGTCGTGCATGAGGTGCTCGACCTCGCCGCGTCCCGGCAACACGACGACATCGGCGACCAGCCGCCGGTGGCAGCGCCACCACACGCTCTCGCTGCACATCATCGCCGTGCTGGTCCGGACCGCCTGAGCGAGGAGCTCGTCGAGCCCGGCTGCGAACTCGGGCGTGCGGGTGTGCGCGGCGTACGCGGCGAACTGCTCGACCTGCCACCACGGGTCCTCCCGAGGGGCATCCGGCGCCAGACGGCGTCGCCCGCCGAGTCGCTCGTCGACGCGGTACTCGATGCCGGCGTCGGGCAGCCACTGCTGCATCGCATCGCGCCCGACGTCGGGGTTGCGCCGGCTCCCGGGGAAGCGCCGGATGTCGACCACCGCCTCGACCTGCGCCGACCGCAGCAGCTCGGTGAAGCCGACCCGCTCCAGCCGTCCATGACCCACCGAGATCAGCATGCTCCTGATCCTGCCCGACCCGGATGCGAACCGCGCTGGAATCCCGGTGCACCGTGGAATCCGAGGGAATCGGGATTCCGCGGCAGGCTGGGGATTCCGTGGCGGGCGACAAGGTCGTGAGATCGCGGTCTTCGGCCCGCGCCGCCCGCCTCGACGGCGATACGATGCACCTGAGAGCGGAGGAGGCGACATGCGCGCGGTCATCCTCAGCGGCTCGGGCCGCTACTCCGACCGGTGGCACCGATTCGACGAGACGAGCGCCGCGCTCGCCGGCATCGTCGCCGGCGCCGGGTACCACGTCGACGTGAACGATGACGTGCTCGGCGGGCTCGCCGCCCTCGACGGCATCGATCTGCTCGTGGTGAACGCGGGCGACCCGGATATGCCGAATGCCGACGACGCCATTGATGCCGCCGCCCCCGAAGCGGCCGACCTCACGGCGGCGACCGACGGGTTCGATGCCGCCCTCGAGCGCGGCATC
>DASUVU010000059.1:0-4416 GCA_036378815.1 Agromyces sp.
CGTCTCGGTGCGCGGCACGTCGACCGTGCGGTCCTTCGCGTGGTACATGTACACCGTGCCCTCCGGCATGCGGTGCGAGACGATCGCGCGGGCGACGACGACGCCGTTGCGGTTGTACGACTCGATCCACTCGTTGTCGCGCACGCCGATCTTCGCGGCGTCCTGCGGGCTCATCCAGATCGTGGGGCCGCCGCGCGAGAGCGACAGCATGAAGAGGTTGTCCTGGTACTCCGAGTGGATCGACCACTTGGAGTGCGGCGTCAGGTAGCGCACCGCGACCTCGGAGTGACCGGATGACGCGGGCGCACCGCTCGGCTCCGTCGAACCCACCTCGGGGGAGTCGCCGAACAGCCGGTGCAGGTCGAGCGGCGGCCGGAAGACCGGCAGGTTCTCGCCGAGCTCCGCGATCCAGTCGTGGTCGAGGTAGAAGTGCATGCGCCCGGTCAGCGTGTGCCAGGGCTTCAGGTGCTCGACGTTGATCGAGAACGCCGTGTACCGGCGCCCGCCGTGCTCGGATCCCGACCACTCGGGTGAGGTGATGACGCTCACGGGCCGCGACGACACGTCGGCGAAGGTGATGCGGGATCCTGCGTGGTCCTCGGCGAGCTGCGCGATGCGCTGCCCGGTCTTCCGCTCCAGCTGCTGGAAGCCCTGCACCGAGAGCCGCCCGTTGGTCGTGCCCGACAGCGCGAGGATCATCTCGCACGCGCGCACATCGGTGTCGAGCCTCGTGGCGCCGGCCGTCGGCCCGCCGGCCACGGTGCCGTTGCGACGGGCGAGGTCGGCCAGCTCGGGCTCGGGGTGGAACGTGATGCCCTTCGTGGCCATGCCGAGCTGCTCGGTGAGCGGGCCGAGCGAGGCGAGGCGTGCGGCGGTCGCCGGGTAGTCGCGCTCGACGACGATGAGCTTCGGCATGGTCACGCCGGGCATGAGCGGGGCCCCGTGGTCCACCGTGCCGTGCGGCGTCGCCATCGCGTCGGGCGTGTCGTGCATGAGGGGGACGGCGACGAGGTCGCGCCGCACGCCGAGGTGCACGGCCGCGAGTTCGCTGAAGCGCTGCGCGATGGTGTGGAAGATGTCGAAGTCGGTCCTCGTCTGCCACGGCGGCTTGATGGCCGGGTTGAACGCGTGCACGAAGGGGTGCATGTCGGTCGACGACAGGTCGTACTTCTCGTACCAGGTCGCGGCGGGGAACACCACGTCGGAGAACAAGGTCGTGCTCGTCATGCGGAAGTCGCTCGTCACGAGCAGGTCGAGCTTGCCCTCGGGGGCGTCCCGCCAGGCGATGTCGCGCGGACGTCGCCCGGGGGCCGCCTCCGACGCCATGACCGCGGCGTCCGTTCCCAGCAGGTGCTTGAGGAAGTACTCGTTGCCCTTGCCCGACGACCCGAGGATGTTGGCCCGCCAGACGTTCACCACCCGCGGGAAGTTCGCCGGGGCATCGGGGTCCTCGGCGGCGAAGTGCAGGCTGCCCTCCTTCAGGCGCCCGACGACGTACTGCGCCGGGTCGTCGCCGACGGCGTCGGCCTCATCGACGAGGTCGAGCGGGTTGCGATCGAACGTGGGGTAGCTCGGCATCCAGCCCCGCTTGGCCGATTCCACGAGGCAGTCGGCGGTGGTGCGGTTCGCGAAGAGCCCCTTCGCGAGCGGCGACGCGAGCCGGTCGGCTGGCAGTCCGTCGTAGCGCCACTGGTCGGTGGCGAGGTACCAGAATGCCGTGCCGATCATCGCCCGTGGCGGCCGCACCCAGTCGGCGGCGCCGGCGTACTGGTTGTAGCCGGTCAGCGGCCGAACCTTCTCCTGCCCGACGTAGTGCGCCCAGCCGCCGCCGTTGATGCCCTGGCAACCGGTCATGGTGGTGAGCGCGAGGAAGGTGCGGTAGATCGTGTCGGAGTGGAACCAGTGGTTCGTGCCCGCGCCCATGAGGATCATCGAGCGCCCGCCGGAGCGCTCGGCGTTGTCGGCGAACTCCCGTCCGATGCGCTCGGCCTTGGCGGCGGGCACCGACGTGATCTCCTCCTGCCACGCGGGTGTGCCGGGCGACGTCGCATCGTCGTAGCCGGTCGCCCACTGCCCGGGCAGGCCGAGTGACTCGCGGGCGACCCCGTACTGCGCGAGCAGCAGGTCGAACACCGTCGTCACCGTACGGCCCTCCACCGTGGTGACGGGCACGCCGCGACGGATCGCGTCCGCGCCGCCCTCGTGCTCGCGGCCCGGCTCGGGCGCGATGTCGAAGCGCGGGAGGTCGACGGCGACGGATGCCCCGCGCCACTGGTCGCCGTCGGCGATCGACAAGAGTGGGTCGATGTCGCCCAGGTCGAGGTTCCACGAACCCTCGTCGTCGGCGCTGAAGCGGTGCCCGAGGGAGCCGTTCGGCACGACCGCTTGGCTGCGGTCGTTCAGCAGCACCGTCTTGAACTCGGCGTTCGCGACGCGGGCGGTGAATCCACCGAGGTCGGCCGCGGTGAGGAACTTGCCGGGCACCCACGCGTCACCGCGTTCGTCGAGCGTGATCAGGTACGGGGCATCCGAGAATCGCTTCAGATAGTCGACGAAGCGGGGCGTCCGCCGTTCGACGAGGAACTCCTTCAGGATCACGTGGCCCATCGCCATGGCGAGCGCGCCGTCGGTGCCGGGATGCGGCGCGAGCCACTCGTCGGCGAACTTCGTGTTGTCGGCGTAGTCGGGTGAGACCGTGATGACCTTCTGGCCGCGATAGCGCGCCTCCGTCATGAAGTGCGCGTCGGGCGTGCGGGTGACCGGCACGTTCGAGCCCCACATCACGAGGTACGACGCGTTCCACCAGTCGGCGGACTCGGGCACGTCCGTCTGGTCGCCGAACACCTGCGGGCTCGCAACCGGTAGGTCGGCGTACCAGTCGTAGAACGACAGCATCGTGCCGCCGATGAGGTTGATGAAGCGAGCTCCGGCGCCGTGCGAGACCATCGACATCGCGGGGATCGGCGAGAAGCCGGCGATGCGGTCAGGTCCGTACTTCCGGATGGTGTGGACGTGGGCAGCGGCGACGATCTCGGATGCCTCCTCCCACGTGGTTCGCACGAGGCCGCCCTTGCCGCGAGACCGCTTGTAGGCGCGGGCGCGCTCGGGGTCGGAGACGAGGTCCTCCCACGCCAGCACCGGGTCCCCCACCCGCGCCTTCGCCTCGCGGTACGCGGACACGAGGACGTCGCGGACGTAGGGGTAGCGCACGCGGGTCGGGGAGTACGTGTACCAGCTGAAGGCCGCGCCCCTGGGGCATCCGCGGGGCTCGTACTCGGGCGAGTCGGGGCCGACGCTCGGGTAGTCGGTCTGCTGGGTCTCCCACGTGATGATGCCGTCCTTGACGTACACCTTCCACGAGCAGGAGCCGGTGCAGTTCACGCCGTGCGTCGAGCGCACCACCTTGTCGTGCGACCACCGGTCGCGGTAGAAGGCGTCGCCCCCGCGGCCGCCCTCGAGGTACACGGCACGCTGGTCGGACGAGACCGTGCCGGGCCGCACGTAACGACCCAACGACAGCAGCGCGGATGCGAGAGGCCCGTCGGTCGCCGGCTCGGTCGAGGTGTTGGTCGCCTGGCTCAAACGGCCCTCCTGGGAACAGGCGGCGGATGTCACCGTGTCGCTCGGCGTCACTGCCGCGGTCTTGGCCCCATTATGCGCTGAGTTCCGTCGCCGGGGAATGAAAGCGGCCGGAACCGATCGACACGGCAGTGAAATCCCCGTCGGCGGTCTGGCGCGGCGAGCGGCGCGCGGATATCGTCGGCACCAGCAGCGGCCGTTCGATCCCGCAGGGCAGGGGGCACCATGCAGGCGACGTCAACGTCGACGCAACCGGAACGCACGGAGCTGCGAGGCCAATTCGGCCAGGTCCTGCTGGCGACCCTCGCGTCGACCGTCGGATTCTGGGCGTGGATGGTGATCGCGCCACTCCAGAAGACCTACGCGACCGAGATGGGGCTCGACGAGGGCCAGATCTCGCTCATGCTCGCCATGCCGGTGCTGGTGGGCGCGCTCGGCCGCATCCTCACCGGTGCGTTCACCGACCGGTTCGGCGGACGCCGGATGTTCACCCTCGTGCTGCTCGCGGCAGTGCCCCCCGTGCTGCTCGTCGCGCTCGCCGGCGTGCTGAACAGCTTCCCGCTGCTGCTGGTGGCGGGCTTCCTCCTCGGCATCGCCGGCACGATCTTCGCCGTCGGCATCCCGTTCTCGAGCGCGTGGTACGACGCGAAGCGTCGGGGATTCGCGAACGGCGTGTTCGGCATGGGCATGATCGGCACGGCCGTCTCGGCCTTCTTCACCCCGCGGCTGGCCGAGAGCATCGGGTACCTGCCGACCCATCTGCTCATCGCGGGCATCATGGTGGCGACCGCGATCGTGGTGTGGCTGTTCCTGCGGGACTCGCCGCTGTGGGAGTCG
>DASUVU010000060.1:0-12376 GCA_036378815.1 Agromyces sp.
GGGCGTCGAGGTGGGCGACGGCTTCGCCACCACGACGCGCCGTGGCTCGGCCGCCCACGACGAGCTGCACCTGACCGACGGTCGCATCGTGCGGGCCAGCGACCGCGCCGGCGGCACTGAGGGCGGCATGTCCACCGGCACGGTCCTTCGCGTCCGCGCCGGCATGAAGCCGATCGCGACCGTGCCGCATGCGCTCCCGACGATCGACGTCGCGACCGGTGAGGCGGCGCCCGCCCATCACCAGCGGTCGGATGTCTGCGCGGTGCCCGCGGCTGGCGTCGTGGCCGAGGCGATGGTCGCCCTCACCCTCGCGAATGCGGTGCTCGAGAAGTTCGGCGGCGACGCGGTGGCCGAGACCCGCCGCAACCTCGAGTCGTACCTCTCGTCCATCCCCGACGCCCTCCGCACGGAGGTCGCCGAGGGTCGTGCCATCGATCGTGTCTGAGCGGGCGCACCTGCCGCTGCCCATCGTGCTCATCGGGGCGATGGGTTCCGGCAAGTCCCGGGTCGGGCAGCGGATCGCGGCATCCGTCGGGGCGCCGTTCATCGACACCGATGGGCGCATCGTCGAACGGCACGGGCCGATCGACGGCATCTTCGAACGCGACGGCGAAGCGGCCTTCCGCGCCCTCGAGCGGGAGGTGGTGGCCGAGGCACTGCGCGAGCCGGCGGTGATCTCGCTCGGCGGTGGAGCCGTACTGCATCCCGACACGCGCGACGACCTCGCCGACCTGCCCGTGGTGTGGTTGCGCGTCTCGCCCGAGGCCGTTGCACCGCGGCTCAGGGGCGCCACCCGTCCGCTCCTCGCGAAGGGCGGGATGGCCGCCTGGACGGCCATCCTCGCGGAGCGCACGCCCATCTACGAGGCGCTCGCCGACTACGACATCGACACGTCGCGCCGCTCGGTCGCACGAATCGTCGAGGACATCACCGAGCGGTTCGGAGGAACACGATGACCGACGGCCAGGCAGCGGGCGAGGCACGCACGACCATCCGCGTGGGCGGCGAAGCGGGATACGACGTCACCGTCGGTCGCGGTGTGGTCGCCGAGGTCGGCGACGCCCTCGGGCAGGCGCCGCGCAAGGTGCTCATCGTGCACCCGCCGACGCTCGGCGCACGCGCGTCAGCGCTTCGCGACGAGCTGCAGGGCCGATTCGAAGTGCTGCTCGCCGAGGTGCCCGACGCCGAGGCCGGCAAGCGCGTCGAGGTCGCGGCCTTCTGCTGGCAGATCCTCGGCCAGGCCGACTTCACCCGCAGCGATGCGATCGTCGGTTTCGGTGGCGGAGCGATCACCGATCTCGCCGGATTCGTCGCGGCGACGTGGCTCCGCGGTGTACGAGTGGTGCAGGTGCCGACGACCGTGCTCGGCATGGTCGATGCCGCGGTCGGCGGCAAGACCGGCATCAACACGAATGAGGGGAAGAACCTCGTCGGCGCCTTCCACGCGCCGGCTGCCGTGATCTGCGACCTCGAGCTGCTCGACACGCTGCCGCGCAACGAGATCCTCGCGGGCTTCGCCGAGGTCGTGAAGGCGGGGTTCATCCGGTATCCCGAGATCCTCGACATCATCGAGGCCGACCCCGAGGTCGCGACCGACCCGACCACGCCCGAGTTCCGCCGGGTGGTGGAGCTCGCGATCCGCATGAAGGCCGACGTCGTCTCCGAGGACTTCACCGAGCAGGGGCTCCGCGAGATCCTCAATTACGGCCACACGCTCGGCCACGCCGTCGAGCACGCCGAGCGCTACCAGTGGCGCCACGGCGCCGCCGTCTCGGTGGGAATGGCGTTCGCCGCCGAGCTGGGCCGGCTGTCGGGTCGCCTCTCGGACGAGGTCGCCGAC
The DNA here is from genome assembly GCA_036378815.1 of Agromyces sp. Lineage (GTDB taxonomy): Bacteria > Actinomycetota > Actinomycetes > Actinomycetales > Microbacteriaceae > Agromyces. Next base: position 1,841 of record DASUVU010000060.1, read on the forward strand.
CGGCACAAGCACATCCTCGACCTGCTGGGCCTGCCTACGACGTACCCGGTGGGCCGCTGGAACACGCTCCTCGCCACCATGCAGCGCGACAAGAAGGCGCGCGCGGGCCAGCTGCGGTTCATCGTGCTCGACGACCTCGCCAAGCCGACCGTGATGCTGGCACCCGACCAGTCGCTGCTCTTCGCCGCGTATCAGGAGATCGGCTCGTGACCTCGGTCTCGGCACATCCGCTGTGCCTCCTCCTCGACCCGCAGCTCGCCGCTAGGCTCGCCGCATGACGACGATCCTCGTGCTGAACGGGCCGAACCTCGGCCGGCTCGGCACCCGCGAGCCCGAGGTGTACGGCAGCGAGACGCTCGCCGACATCGAGGCCGACCTCGCGGCATCCGTGCCCGACGGGGTCGAGATCGACCTGCGCCAGAGCGACGACGAGGCCGAGCTCATCGGCTGGATCCACGAGGCGGTCGACCGCCGCCTGCCGGTGGTGCTGAACCCTGCCGCGTTCACGCACTACAGCTACGCACTGCGGGATGCCGCGGCACAACTGCAGCAGGCGGGCATCCCGCTCGTCGAGGTGCACCTCTCGAACCCGCATTCGCGCGAGGCGTTCCGCCACACGAGCGTGATCTCGGGGGTGGCCACCGGAGTGATCGCCGGGTTCGGTTCGGACTCGTACCGGATGGCGATCGACTGGGTTCTGCGTTCGCAGGGGTGAGTCGACTACACTCGATCAGTCGCACGCGATCTCGCGCGCCCACTGACTTCCCTCGATCGATCGGAAACATTCCGCATGGCAAGCACCGCTGACATCAAGAACGGCGTCGTCCTCAACATCGACGGCCAGCTCTGGAGCGTCATCGAGTTCCAGCACGTCAAGCCCGGCAAGGGCGGTGCCTTCGTCCGCACGAAGCTGAAGAACGTCGTCACCGGCAAGACCGTCGACAGGACGTACAACGCCGGCGCCAAGGTCGAGATCGAGAACGTCGACCGGCGCGACTTCACCTACCTCTACAGCGACGGCGACGGGTTCGTCTTCATGGACGCGACCGACTACGACCAGCTCACCGTGCCGTCCTCGATCGTCGGCGACGCGAAGAACTTCATGCTCGAGAACCAGCCCGTGACCATCGCGCTGAACAACGGCAATCCCCTCTACATCGACCTGCCCGCGTCGGTCGTGCTCGAGATCACCTACACCGAGCCGGGCCTGCAGGGCGACCGTTCGACCGGCGGCACCAAGCCCGCGACCGTCGAGACGGGCTACGAGATCCAGGTTCCGCTCTTCCTCGAGACGGGCACCAAGGTCAAGGTCGACACGCGCACGGGCGACTACCTCGGCCGCGTGAACGACTAGTGAGCGCCCGCACGAAGGCGCGCAAACGGGCCCTCGACATGCTCTACTCGGCCGACATGCGCCAGGTTCCGGTCGAGCAGGTGCTCGCCGTCGAGGCCGAGCGTGCCGTATCCGAACCCGAGCGCAACGCGTCGTGGCTCTATGCCCGCGAGATCATCGACGGCATCGTCGACCACCGCGAGGAGATCGACGAGCTCATCGCCACGCACTCGCGCGGGTGGACCCTCGAGCGCATGCCGGCGATCGATCGCGCGCTGCTGCGGATCGGCGTGTGGGAGATCGTCTACAACGACGGCGTGCCCGACCCCGTGGCGATCTCCGAGGCCGTCGAGGCGGCGACGGTGCTGTCGACCGATGACTCAGCCGGTTTCGTGAACGGCCTGCTCGCGGCGATCTCGCACGCCAAGGCCTGATCTACGCCCGACGCATCCCGCCCGCGTCACCGCGTGCTCACCGCCGGCCGACCAGGGCCACGGTGTGTTCGACCACCTCGCGCGGACCGTCGTGCGCGGCAAGGGAATCGGCGATCCGTTGTGCGTTCGCGCGGTATGTGGCGTCGGAGCTCACGCGTCGCCACGCTGCGAGAACGGCGCGTGGTCGAGGCCGCCCGGTTCGCAGGTTGACGCCGGCCCCGGCCCACGCGACGCGGGCGGCGACCTCGGGCTTGTCCACGTCGCCGCCTGCGAGGACGAGCGGGATGCCGCGGGCGAGTGCGGCGAGCACGCCGCCCCAGCCTCCATTCGTGATCATGCCGTCGAGCAGCGGGAGGAGTCGGCCGTAGGGCACGAACCCGGCGACGCGTGCGTTCGGCGGGGCCGGAAACGGGAGCCCTGCGGCATCCGCTCGCCCCGTCGACGCGACCAGCAGCACCTGCTGCCTGCCGAGCGCGGCGAATGCCGGCTCGATGAGATCGTGCGGGTCGACATTCAGGGTGCCCTGCGTGACGTGCACGATCGGGACGTCGGATGCCTCGACGTCGGGCCACCACGCCGGAAGCGCGACATCGTCGGCTGGCTGCCGGGTGAGCTCGCCGACGAACACGACGTGCGCCGCGAGGTCGGATCGGGGGTATTCGAGCTCGGCGACTCCCGAAGCGCACACGAGCTCGGGGGAGTACCAGGCCCGATCGAACGTGCGGTCATCGCGCGACAGGCCGGCACGCTCGCGTTCGTCGACGTAGGCGCGCTGCAGGCTACGCGAGGCCGCGCGTGCCAGGGCCCACAGCAGCCGGTCGCGCAGACGGCCGGCGACCCCGGTGGCCGGCCCGATCCCGAACATCGGCGGTGGCAGGTCGCGACTCGGGATGGCGAGCGGCACGATGCTCACGGTGACCCACGGTGTCTCGGTGAGCTCGGACGCGAAGTGCGCGCCGAGGCTCAGGCCGTCGGCCACGATGACGTCCCACGGCCGCTCCGCGTACGCTCGCCCGAGATCCGCAGCCTGGTCGGTGGCGGTCCGCACGAAGACGTGCTCGACGTTCGCCAGCATCTGCCGCGGCCCCTTCCTTCCGCGGAGCATGGGAAACGTCGCCTGGAGGTCGTGCTCATCGAAGTCGGGCGCCGTCCGCCACATGACCACCTCGGCGCCGAGCCCCGCGAAGCGCGCCGCGTGCGTCGACCCGGTGTACACGCGCACGACGTGACCGGCGTCGAGGAAGGCTTCGGCCACCGCGGCCATGGGCGCGACATGGCCGTGGAACGGCATCACGGCGATCATCACGTCCGCCATGGTCGATTCGATCACAGATCGGACGTCGCGCGGCACCCCCAGTGTTAACCCCGGCGCGGATCGCGCGGTTTCCCTCGCACGAATCCGGCGCAGGCCCGGATCTGCGGCCGGCGCGTGGACGGTTCACTGAGTGAGGTGCTGCACTGCGGCGCATCGACCATCACCACTCAACCAACGCTCTGGAAGGAGCAGCTTCGCCATGTCCACGATCTCCGCCCCGACTCTCGGCCTCCAGCCCGTCGGTCCCCGTCCCGTTCCCGTCGCCCGGATCAGCCTCCTCGACCGTCTCGCCTCGCTGGAGGCCGGCCTGAAGGAACTGCTCCAGCGGTGGAGCATCCCGGCGCTCCGCGTCGCGCTCGGCGCCGTGTTCGTCGCGTTCGGCGTGCTGAAGTTCTTCCCCGGTGTGAGCCCCGTCGAATCGCTCGTCGAGGCGACCTGGGGCGTGCTCACCTTCGGCCTCGTCGGCGGCCAGCTCGCGCTCGTCCTCACCGCCGTGATCGAGACCGTCGCGGGCCTCGCACTCATCTCGGGCGTGTTCGCCCGGTTCGGCCTCGTCGTGCTCGCGATCGCGTTCGTCGGCATCTTCTCGCCGCTCGTGTTCTTCCCGGGCGAGCTGTTCGCCGCATCGGGCCCGACGCTGCTCGGCCAGTACGTGCTGAAGAACGTGGTGCTCGTCACCGCCGCCCTCGTGGTCGCGTCGCGCGTGCTGCGTGGACCGCGATCGGCGCGATGACCACCCTGTCCGGATCCGGACGGAGGGGCGGGGCGATCGGCGCCCCGCCCCTCCGCACGTTCGGCGAGGCGTCAGGCCGCCCGTAGGGCAGCGCCGGCCGGGCTCGGCTCGGTCGACGGGGCGCGCTTGCCCCACGCGGCGAGGGCGGCGGCCTGCAGCCCGAATCCCACGAGGGTCCCGTGCGGCCAGTAGGTGAACAAGAACGTGGAGGCGACGAGGATGGGCAGGGTCAGGCCGAGCAGCACCCGCTCCCAGACCGGCACACCCGAGCCCCTCCGCGCGAAGATCGCCACGACGAGCGCCAGGACGCCGATGAAGATCAGCATGAACGCCTCCGCACCCCACAACCCGTGCAACGGGGCGTCCTGCGGGTGGTTCAGGTAGCTCAGCGCCGTGATCGGCGCGGTGAGGAGCACGAGGGCCCCGAGCACCCGACCGAGCCGGCCGAACTCGGCGAGGATCGGCCCGGTGGCGAACCACACCAGCACGAACGAGACGGATGCCGCGGCGCCGAACGCGAGGTAGAAGTCCTGCTGTCCGATCGCCTGCAGCCAGAGACGGATGCCGTCGTACAGCGGCATCCGGTCGAGCGCACCGAGCCAGGGCGGGATGTCGGCGCCCGACCACGCCGACTGCTGAGGCGGCAGCAGCAGGAACGCCCACAGTGTGGCTGCGAACGCCGCCACCACGCTCACGGACCGGGACGGATGGTTGCGCATCTTGGCACGGTAGCGCCGCAGGCGATCGAGCGGCAGCCCTCACTCGTGGGACACGGGGACGGACGCCCCACCGCTCCCGGTAGACTCGTGCGGAGAAGACAACCTTTAAGGCCGTCCCGTGAGGCGGAGAAGGGAGTCGGCATTGGCACGTGCCGTGCTCAACCAGGCTGACATCTCGCGAGCGCTGACTCGCATCTCGCACGAGATCCTCGAGTCCAATCGCGGCGCTTCCGATCTCGTCATCCTCGGCATCCCGACCCGGGGCGTGTTCCTCGCCCGTCGCATCGCCGAGACCATCGCCCGTATCGAGCCCGACGCCCCGACCCACCTCGCGGGATCACTCGATGTGACGATGTACCGCGACGACCTCGGGCGCACGCGCACCCGCACTCCCGCGCCGACGCAGCTGCCGCCCGGCGGCATCGACGGCAAGACCGTCGTGCTCGTCGACGACGTGCTCTACTCGGGCCGCACCATCCGCGCCGCGTTCGACGCGCTCGCCGACCTCGGGCGTGCCCGTGCCGTCCGGCTGGCCGTCCTCGTCGACCGCGGGCACCGGGAGTTCCCGATCCGCGCCGACTACGTGGGCAAGAACCTGCCGAGCTCGGCCCGCGAACGGGTCAACGTGCTGGTGAGCGAGATCGACGGCGATGACGCCGTCACGATCGAGGGAGGCGACGCGTGAAGCACCTCCTCGGCACGCGCGGCCTTGCCCGCGACGAGGCCATCGCCCTCCTCGACATCGCGGAGGACATGGCCGCCGTGCAGGAGCGGGAGGTGAAGAAGCTCCCCACCCTGCGTGGCAAGACCGTGGTGAACCTGTTCTTCGAGGACTCCACGCGCACCCGCATCTCGTTCGAGGCCGCGGCCAAGCGCCTCTCGGCCGACGTCATCACCTTCAGCGCGAAGGGCTCCAGCGTGTCGAAGGGCGAGAGCCTCAAGGACACGGCGCAGACCCTGCAGGCGATGGGCGCCGACGGCGTCGTGATCCGCCACCCGGCGTCGGGCGCCCCGCAGACCCTCGCGACGAGCGGATGGATCGACGCCGGTGTGGTGAACGCGGGCGACGGAACGCACGAGCATCCGACGCAGGCGCTCCTCGACGCCTTCACGATCAGACGTCGGCTCCACGGTGCCGAGTCCCGCGGCCGCGACCTCGATGGCGTCCGGGTGGTCATCGTCGGCGACGTGCTGCACTCCCGTGTCGCACGCTCGAACGTCTGGCTGCTGTCGACCCTCGGCGCCGAGGTTGAACTCGTCGCCCCGCCCACGCTCGTGCCGGTCGACCTCGGTGGCTGGCCCGCCCGCGCCAGCTACGATCTCGACGCTGCGCTCGCCACTGCGCCCGACGTGGTGATGATGCTCCGCATCCAGGCCGAGCGCATGCACGCCGCCTTCTTCCCGAACACTCGGGAGTACTCGCGGACCTGGGGTCTCGACGACGCGCGGTTCCACCGGTTGCCCCCAAGTACGATGGTCATGCACCCGGGCCCGATGAACCGCGGGCTCGAGATCGCCGCACGAGCAGCCGATTCGGCGCAGTCGACGGTGCGCGAGCAGGTCGCGAACGGAGTATCAGTGAGAATGGCCGCCCTCTACCTGCTGCTGTCCGGAGATCGAGGCGAGGCATCGTGACCGGGCGATTCCTCATCACGGGTGCGACGCTGCCCTCCGGCGAGCGGGCCGACATCCTGTTGCACGGCGGCGCCATCGCCGACGTCGGACGGATCACGGATGCCGCGGGCGCGACGCTCGTCGACGCCGACGGGCTGATCGCCCTCCCCGGCCTCGTCGACCTGCACACGCACCTGCGCGAGCCCGGCTTCGAGCAGAGCGAGACCGTGCTGACCGGCACGCAGGCCGCGGCCGCCGGAGGGTTCACCACCGTCTTCGCGATGGCGAACACGTTCCCGGTCGCCGACACGGCGGGTGTCGTCGAGCAGGAGGCGAGCCTGGGCAGCGCCGCGGGATACGCCACCGTCCAGCCGATCGGCGCCGTCACCGTCGGGCTGAGGGGCGAGCAGCTCGCCGAGCTCGGTGCGATGGCCCGGTCGCGCGCGAACGTGCGGGTGTTCTCCGACGACGGGTTCTGCGTCGCCGACCCGCTCCTCATGCGACGCGCCCTCGAGTACGTCAAGGCGTTCGACGGCGTGATCGCGCAGCACTCGCAGGAGCCGCGCCTCACCGAGGGCGCGCAGATGAACGAGGGCGCCCTGTCGGGCGAGCTCGGACTCACCGGATGGCCCGCGGTCGCCGAGGAGTCGATCATCGCCCGCGACGTGCTCCTGACCGAACACGTCGGCAGCCGCCTGCATGTGTGCCACGTGTCGACCGCCGGATCCGTCGAGGTCATCCGCTGGGCGAAGGCCCGAGGGATCGACGTGACGGCGGAGGTCACTCCGCACCACCTGCTCCTCACCGAGAAGCTGGTGTCGAGCTACGACCCGCGATACAAGGTCAATCCGCCGCTCCGCCGAGCCGAGGACGTCGAGGCCCTGCGCGCCGGCCTGGCCGACGGCACCATCGACATCGTGGCGACCGACCACGCTCCGCATCCCGTCGAGGCGAAGGAGAGCGAGTGGGATGCCGCGGCCAACGGCATGGTCGGGCTCGAGTCCGCCCTCTCCGTCGTGCACGCGGCCGTCGTCGAGACCGGCCTCATCGACTGGTCGGATGTCGCGCGGGTGCTCTCGAGCGAGCCCGCCCGCATCGGCCGCCTGCCCGGCCACGGCGAGGGCCTCGTGGCGGGCGCGGCGGCCGAGCTCACGCTCTACGACCCCGCCGCGGCATCCGTCTTCGATGTCGACCGCCTGGCGGGCCGCAGCATCAACTCGCCGTACCTCGGACGCGCCCTTCCGGGCCGCGTGGTCGCGACGTTCCACGGCGGATATGCGACCCTGCTCGATGGCCGTGTCCGACCCGCAGACGAGGTCGCCCGCCGGGCCGCCGATCGCCGGGAGGCCGCCCGTGGATAGGCTCTGGATCGGCGCGGTGGTCGCCGTCGTCATCATCGCGGTCGCCGCGTGGCTCATGCTGCGATCCTGGAGGCGCCGCACTCGCCGCGACGAGGCGCTGACGGCCTACGCGCTGCCCGCCTCGTTCGGTGAGCCGACCCTCGCGACCGAGGTGCTCTACGTCGCCACCACGCCCGCCTCGGAGCCGCTCGAACGGCTCGCCGTGCAGGGCATGGCGTTCCGAGGCGCGGCGCGCATCGAGGTCGTGCCCGAGGGTGTCGTCCTCCGCATCGCCGGGGAGTCGCCGAGCTTCCTGCCGGCCGACCGCATCGAGGCGGCCGGTGCGGCGAGCTTCGCGATCGATCGAGGCGTCGAGCCCGAAGGCCTCGTGGCCGTCACGTGGATCGTGAACACCGCCGACCACGACGCTGCCGTGCCCGCGGCACCGCGTGTGGACAGCTATTTCAGGGCCCGGTACCCGGGCGATCCGGCGCGCATCATCGCGGCCGTCAACGACATCGCCGCCGTGCCTGCCGCACCGCGGCCGGAACACGAGAGCGAGGCCTCGGATGACTGAGACCCCCACCCGCACGCACGAGCCGGCCGTGCTCGTCCTCGAGGACGGACGTCGCTACGACGGCCGCGCCTACGGCGCCAGGGGCGGAACCCTCGGTGAGCTCGTCTTCGCGACCGGCATGACCGGATACCAGGAGACGCTCACCGATCCCTCGTACGCGGGGCAGATCGTCATGATGACCGCGCCGCACATCGGCAACACGGGCATGAACGACGAGGACATGGAGTCGTCCAAGATCTGGGTCGCCGGCTTCGTGGTGCGCGACCCGTCGAGGGTCGTCTCGAACTTCCGTTCCCTGCGCAGCCTCGACGACGACCTCGAGGCGGAGGGCATCGTCGGGATCAGCGGTATCGACACCCGGGCGATCACCCGCCACATCCGCTCGGCGGGCGCCATGCGCGCCGGGATCTTCTCGGGCGACACCTGGAACCTCACGCACGGCGAGCAGCTCGAGCTGGTGCTCGGCGGTGCGCAGATGGCGGGGCGCAACCTCTCCGGCGCGGTGTCGACGACCGAGCCCTACTCCCTGCCTGCGGAGGGTGAACGAGTGGGCTCCGTCGCCGTGCTCGACCTCGGTGTGAAGACGTCGACGCTGAAGTACCTCGCCGAGCGCGGCTTCGACGTGCACGTCGTGCCGCAGTCGATCACCGCCGAGGAGGTGCTCGAGCTCCGACCCGACGCGCTCTTCTTCTCGAACGGGCCGGGCGACCCCCAGGCATCCGACCAGCACGTCGACCTGCTGCGCACGACGCTGCGCGAGGGCCTGCCCTATTTCGGCATCTGCTTCGGCAACCAGCTCCTGGGCCGCGCACTCGGCTTCGGCACCTACAAGCTTCCCTTCGGTCACCGCGGCATCAACCAGCCCGTGCTCGACAAGGCAACGGGCCGCGTCGAGATCACCGCGCACAACCACGGCTTCGCGGTCGACGCGCCGATCGATCGCGTGAGCGAGTCCACCGAGGGCTTCGGACGCGTCGAGGTCAGCCACTACGACCTCAACGACAACGTGGTCGAGGGGCTGAACTGCCTCGACATCCCCGCGTTCTCGGTGCAGTACCACCCCGAGTCCGCCGCCGGCCCGCACGACGCCAACTACCTCTTCGACCGGTTCCGCGACATGGTCATCGCCAGCAAGGAGAACAACGCCTGATGCCCAAGCGCGACGACATCACGAGCGTCCTCGTCATCGGATCGGGGCCGATCGTCATCGGACAGGCCGCCGAGTTCGACTACTCGGGCACCCAGGCGTGCCGGGTGCTGCGTGCCGAGGGCGTGCGGGTCATCCTGGTGAACCCGAACCCCGCCACGATCATGACCGACCCCGACTTCGCCGATGCGACGTACGTCGAGCCGATCACGCCCGAGATCATCGAGTCGATCATCATCAAGGAGAAGCCCGACGCGGTACTGCCGACGCTGGGCGGGCAGACGGCTCTCAACGCGGCGATCGCCCTGCACGACGCCGGCATCCTCGAGAAGCACGGGGTCGAGCTCATCGGTGCCAAGGTCGACGCCATCCGCAAGGGCGAGGACCGCCAGCTCTTCAAGGACCTGGTGATCGAAGCGGGCGCGGATGTCGCACGCTCCCACGTGGCGAAGACGGTCGACGAGGCGAAGGAGTTCGCCCTCGACCTCGGCTACCCGCTGGTCGTGCGGCCGTCGTTCACCATGGGTGGGCTCGGCTCGGGCTTCGCGTACACCGAGGAGGAGCTCGTGCGCATCGTGACGCAGGGCCTCCGCGACTCGCCGACCACGGAGGTGCTCCTCGAGGAGTCGATCCTCGGCTGGAAGGAGTACGAGCTCGAGCTCATGCGCGACACCTCCGACAACACGGTCGTCGTCTGCTCCATCGAGAACGTCGACCCCGTCGGCGTGCACACCGGTGACTCGATCACCGTCGCGCCGGCCCTGACCCTCACCGACCGCGAGTACCAGCGGCTGCGCGATATCGGCATCGACATCATCCGCGCCGTCGGCGTCGACACCGGCGGCTGCAACATCCAGTTCGCGGTGAACCCCGAGACCGGCCGCATCATCGTCATCGAGATGAACCCGCGCGTGTCGCGCTCGTCGGCGCTCGCGTCGAAGGCCACGGGGTTCCCGATCGCGAAGATCGCCGCGAAGCTCGCGATCGGCTACCGCCTCGACGAGATCCCGAACGACATCACGCGGGTGACGCCGGCGAGCTTCGAGCCGACGCTCGACTACGTCGTCGTGAAGGTGCCGCGCTTCGCGTTCGAGAAGTTCCCGGTGGCCGACGCCACGCTCACGACCACGATGAAATCCGTCGGGGAGGCCATGGCGATCGGTCGCAACTTCTCGACCGCGCTGCAGAAGGCGCTGCGATCGCTCGAGAAGCGAGGATCGAGCTTCCACTGGAATCCGATTCCCGAGCCCGTCGAAGGATCGACCGACTCCGGCATCGACGCCCTCACGGCCGACGAGCTCGTTGAAGCCAGCCGCATCCCGAC
>DASUVU010000061.1:0-2500 GCA_036378815.1 Agromyces sp.
ACGCGTCCGCGAGCACGCGGGCGTTCTCGCCGAGGATCGCCAGCTCCCCCGAGCGGCCGGCCGTGTTCAGCTTCGCGAGCGACGCGAAGTCGCCAACGTCGTCCCACTGGAAGTGGCCGCGGATGACCGCGAGGCGACCGGCGGCGGCGGCGGGCTCGGCGACCGAGTAGTCGATGGCGATCTTCTCGAGGGTCGGCCAGATCCGGTCGACGGCCGGCCCGCGTGCGTCCGCGTCGTCCCACGCCTCGGCGAGCTCGACGAGCCCGGCGTGCAGCTCGGGCTTCGTGCGCGCGAGCTCCTCGAGCAGCGTCGACGCCTTCGTGATGAACATGCCGGCGTTCCAGAGGTGGTCGCCGCCGGCGAGGTAGCGCTTCGCGGTCTCGAGGTCGGGCTTCTCGACGAAGTTCGACACGGCCTCGACGCGGTCGGCGCCGGGCACCTCGACCTGGCCGCCGCACTCGATGTAGCCGAATCCGACCGCGGGCTCGGTCGGGGTGATGCCGATCGTGGCGATGTACCCGGCGCGGGCCGCGGCCACCGCGTCGGCGACCGCCGAGCGGAACAGCGCGTCGCCCGAGATCACGTGGTCGGCTGCGAACGAGCCGATCACGACGCCGGGCTCGCGGCGCTCGAGGATCGCCGCGGCGAGCCCGATCGCCGCGGTCGAGTCGCGGGGCTCGCTCTCGAGCACGATGTTCGCGTCGGGCAGCGCGGGCAGCTGCGCCTCGACCGCCGCACGGTGCGCACGGCCGGTCACGACCATGATCCGCTGCTCCCCCGAGAGGGGTGCGAGCCGGTCCCACGTGTCCTTCAGCAGGGTCTGGCCCGACCCCGTGAGGTCGTGCAGGAACTTCGGCGCGTCCGCCCGGGACAGCGGCCACAGCCGTGAGCCGACGCCCCCTGCGGGGATCACGCTGTAGAAGCCCTCGAGGGGCAGGGATGCTGTCGACATGCGATCGAGGATACCGGGACGCCCTCCGCGGCATCCGCGTGATCGCCCACTCCGCCCGGGACCGGGGTTAGGCAGCCCTAACCGGCACCACCTCCGGCGCGGGACTAGACTCGCATGCGGGCCGAGCGCCCGTCGTGCCCTCTCGTCAAGGGCGAATCACACAGCCAGGGAGGGTTGTTCATGCCAGAGACCTCGGCAGGAACCCTGACCGCACCCGAGAAGCCGGCCAAGCAGCGGCCGGGCGGCACGCTCTATCGCGGCCGCGAGGGCATGTGGTCATGGGTGCTGCACCGCATCACCGGTGTCGCGATCTTCTTCTTCCTCCTGGTGCACGTCCTCGACACCTCGCTCGTGCGCGTCAGCCCCGAGGCCTACAACGCGGTGATCGGCACGTACCAGACCCCGATCATGGGCCTCGGCGAGGTCGCTCTCGTCGGCGCCATCGTGTTCCACGCCTTCAACGGCCTGCGCATCATCCTCGTCGACTTCTGGGCGTGGGCGACCCGCCACCAGCGCGTGCTCTTCTACGTGGTCATCGCCCTCTGGGTGGTCACCATGCTCGCGTTCGTGCCCCGTCACCTGATGAACGTCTTCAGCCACTGAGAGGCCGCGACATGACTGCCATCGAAGCACCCCGCAGCCCCGCGCGCCCGGCCCGCAGGCGCGGCGTCAACTGGGAGAAGTGGGGCTGGATCTACATGCGCGCGTCGGGCGTCGTCCTGCTCGTGCTCATCTTCGGCCACCTGTTCACCAACCTGATGGTGGGCGAGGGCGTCAAGGCCATCGACTTCGGCTTCGTCGCCGGCAAGTGGGCCGACCCGTTCTGGCAGTGGTGGGACGTGCTCATGCTCTGGCTCGCCCTCATCCACGGCGCCAACGGCATGCGCACGATCGTGAACGACTACACGACCCCCGGCACCATCCAGCGGCTCCTGAAGATCGCGCTGTTCGCGGCCGCGGCCGTGCTGATCGTGCTCGGCACCCTCGTGGTGTTCACGTTCGACCCGTGCCCCGCCGGCGCCCCCGCCGACCTGCTCCCCTCGTTCTGCCCCGCGGCCTAGGAGACCTGTGAATCCCGAGAGCGCCCACGTCGAGACGAAGGTCGTCGACGGCGTCCACTACCACCAGTACGACATCGTGATCGTCGGCGCCGGCGGCGCGGGGATGCGGGCGGCGATCGAGGCCGGGCCGGGTGCGCGCACCGCGGTCATCTCGAAGCTGTACCCGACCCGCTCGCACACGGGCGCCGCGCAGGGCGGCATGGCCGCCGCGCTCGCGAACGTCGAGGAGGACAGCTGGGAGTGGCACACCTTCGACACCGTCAAGGGCGGTGACTACCTCGTCGACCAGGACGCGGCCGAGATCCTCGCGAAGGAGGCCATCGACGCGGTCATCGACCTCGAGAACATGGGCCTGCCGTTCAACCGCACGCCCGAGGGCAAGATCGACCAGCGCCGCTTCGGCGGCCACACCCGCGACCACGGCAAGGCACCCGTGCGTCGCGCGTGCTACGCGGCCGACCGCACGGGCCACATGATCCTGCAGACG
>DASUVU010000062.1:0-10733 GCA_036378815.1 Agromyces sp.
CGAGTCGTTCGTCGATCTCGGCGTCGCCCGCGCGCCCGGCGGCCACGAGGGCGATCAGCAGTTCCCACCCGAGGTCGGTGTCGATCTCGAGGCCCTCGAGCACGAGCGTGCCGTCGTAGAGGGCGGCGAGCTCGTCGACATGCGTCCCGGCCTCGGCGATGGCGGCGAAGTTCGTGACGAACTGGAACTGCGCGTCGCTGCCGGGTGCGGCCTCCTGCGCGAGCTGCCAGAACCCGTCGGCGAGCTCGCGGCGTGCTTCGGCGCGACGCTCGGGCGCGACGTATGCGCTCGCGGCGAGCACCGCGTTGGCGAGCACGATGCGGAGTGTCGTCGACTCCGTCTCGCTTGCGATGTTGCCGAGCACGAGGGCGAGGTAGTCGCTCGCCCGGGTCTCGGCATCGCGCGTGGCATCCCACACCGAACTCCAGACGAGGGCGCGGGGGAGCGGGTCCTCGATGTCGGAGAGGTTGGCGAGGGCGACGCCGTGCGACGCCTCGTCGAGACGGATCTTCGCGTAGGCGAGATCGTCGTCGTTGAGGAGGACGAGATCGGGACGTGCGCGTCCCACGAGCTCGGGCACCTCGGTGCGCTCGCCGTCGATGTCGAGCTCGACGCGATGGTCGCGCACCAGCTTGCCGTCGCGCAGGTTGTAGAACCCGATCGCCAACCGGTGCGGACGGATGGTCGGGTGCTCGTCGGTCGCCGCCTGCAGCACGGCGAACGAGGTGATCGTCGCCGCCTCGTGCTCGTCGAGCCCGCTCGAGACCGTGATCTCAGGTCGCAGCGTGTTCACGCCGGCTGTCTCGAGCCAGAGCCTCGACCAGTCGGAGAGGTCGCGGCCGCTCGCCACCTCGAGCTCCGCGAGCAGGTCCGCGAGCGTCGTGTTGCCCCACGCGTGCTTGGTGAAGTAGGCCGAGACGCCCGTGAAGAACGCCTCGACGCCCACCCACGCCGCGAGCTGCTTCAGCACCGACCCGCCCTTGGCGTAGGTGATGCCGTCGAAGTTGACCAGCACATCCTCGAGGTCGTTGATCGTCGCGACCACGGGGTGCGTCGACGGGAGCTGGTCCTGACGGTAGGCCCAGCTCTTCTCCATCGCGTTGAAGGTGGTCCACGCGTTGGTCCACTCCGTGGCTTCGGCGGTGGCGATCGTCGACGCCCATTCGGCGAACGACTCGTTGAGCCACAGGTCGTTCCACCACTTCATGGTCACCAGGTCGCCGAACCACATGTGCGCCAGTTCGTGCAGGATCGTGACGACGCGACGCTCCCGCACGGCATCCGTCACCTTCGAGCGGAACACGTAGAACTCGGTGAACGTCACCGCGCCCGCGTTCTCCATGGCGCCCGCGTTGTACTCGGGCACGAACATCTGGTCGTACTTCTCGAACGGGTACGGAACGCCGAACTTCGCCTCGAAGTACTCGAAGCCCTGCTTGGTCTTCTCGAAGATGTAGTCCGCGTCGAGGTGCTCGGCGAGGCTCTTGCGGCTGAACACGCCGAGTGGAATCGTGCGCCCGTCGGAGCTGGTGAGCTCGTCGCGCACCACGTGATACGGGCCGGCGACGATCGCGGTGATGTAGCTCGAGATGCGGGGGGTCGGCTCGAACGCCCATGTCTTCGCGCTGCCGGCCGAGCCGGTCGATACCGCGTCGACCGGTGCCGGCGTCGGCGAGTTCGACACGACCTCCCAGTGCGCGGGCGCGGTGATCGTGAACCGGAACGACGCCTTCAGGTCGGGCTGCTCGAACACGGCGAACATGCGGCGCGAGTCGGGAACCTCGAACTGCGTGTAAAGGTACACCTCGTCGTCGACCGGGTCGACGAAGCGGTGCAGTCCCTCGCCCGTGTGCATGTACCGGCCGTCGGCGACGACGACCAGTTCGTTCTCGTCGGCGAGGTCGTCGAGCTGGATGCGCACGCCGTCGCTCACCTCGGCCGGATCCAGCGACTGGCCGTTGAGGGTCACCGAGTGGACCGCGGCGGTGATCGCGTCGATGAACGTCGACGCGCCCTCGCGGGCGGCGAACCGCACCGTGGTGGTGCTGCGGAACACCTCGGGCCCGGTCGTGACGTCGAGCACGACGTCGTAGTCGTGCACCGTCACGAGCGCGGCGCGCTCCTCGGCTTCGATGCGGGTGAGGTTCTCTCCTGGCACGTGCGCTCCTTCGCGGTCATCGACGCGGCTCGTGGCCGCGGGCAACGGGTTCCAGCCTAGACCCGCGACCCGATGGCAGGAGGGCATCGACGGATGCCGCGCGGCGAGCCGTTTGACCGGTTGTGGTGCTCGTCTTACGGTGGCCGCATGAGGTCCACGGATGCCGGCGCGCCGACGGCCGATCGATACCGGGTGTTCGGTGAGGTCGAGGCGCGCGGGATGTCGGCCACCTACGAGGCGTGGGCCCTCGGTGTCGCGGGCGACCCCGCCACGATCCGCCTGATCGACGAGCTGCCGTCGCCGAAGCGCCAGCCGAACCTCGTGTTCTCGGCGGCACGGTTCCAGGGGGCTCCCGCGGGTCCGTACCACCTGTTCCGCGACTGGCTCCACGATCACTGGGTCGAGGTGCGCGCCACGGCGCTCACGCACGCGACGCAGACGAACGAGGCGGCGCGGTGCGCCCTGCACGTGCCGGCGCTCGCCGGCATCGAGGGCCCGCTCGCACTGCTCGAAGTGGGCACCTCCGCCGGCCTGTGCCTGTATCCCGACCGCTACAGCTACCGGTACTCGGGGCACCCCAGGATCGATCCCGCCGATGGCCCGAGCCCCGTGGTGCTGGACTGCGCCGTGAGCGGACCGGTTCCCGTTCCCGAGAGCCTCCCCGAGGTCGTGTGGCGTGGCGGCATCGACCTCAACCCGCTCGACGTCCGGCATCCCGACGACGTCGCGTGGCTCGACGCGCTCATCTGGCCCGAGCACGACGACCGCCGTGCCCGTCTGCGGGCCGCCACCGCGATCGCCGCCGCCGACCCGCCCCGTCTCGTGGCCGGCGACCTCGACGCCGAGCTCGACGCCGTCGCGGCGGAGGTGCCAGACGGCGCGACGCTCGTCGTGTTCCACACCGCGGTGCTCATGTACCTCGATGAGACCGGCCGTGCACGGTTCGCCGAGCACGTCCGGCGGCTGCCCGGACGCTGGCTGTCGGTGGAGTCCCGCACGGTGACGCCCGGCATCCGCGTACGCGAGGACGTGCCCAACGAGAGCTCCGACCTCGTGCTGGCGCTCGACGGCGTGCAACTCGCGTGGGCGCAGCCGCACGGACGCAGCATCCGGTGGGTGCCGGATCCCTAGACTTGGGCCCATGCGCATCCACATCGCGACCGATCACGCCGGCCTCGAGTTCAGCCGCACGCTCGTCGACCACCTGACCAACGGCGGGCACGAGGTCGTCGACCACGGTCCGACCGAGTACGACCCGCTCGACGACTACCCGGCCTTCTGCATCAACGCCGCGCTCGCCGTCGCGCGCGACCAGGCCGCCGGCGTGCACACCCTCGGCATCGTGTTCGGTGGATCGGGCAACGGCGAGCAGATGGCCGCGAACAAGGTGCGCGGCATCCGGGCTGCCCTCGTCTGGAGCATGGACACGGCGATCCTCGCCCGCCAGCACAACGACGCGAACGTCATCTCGATCGGCGCACGGCAGCACACCGTCGAGGAGGCGATGCGGTACATCGACGCATTCATCGCCGAGCCGTTCTCGGGCGATGAGCGCCACGTGCGGCGCATCGCGCAACTGGCCGAGTTCGAGACCACCGGCGACATCGCCGGCAAGGGCGTCGATACGGCAGCGTCGACGGCCGGCGAGGCGTAGGGGCCGGCATGCCCGAGGGACACTCCGTCCATCGCATCACGCGCCAATTCGAACGCAATTTCGTCGGGCACGTGGTGCAGGCGTCGAGCCCGCAGGGCCGGTTCGCCGAGGGGGCAGCAGACCTCGACGGTCGACGGATGACGGATGCCCGCGCCGTGGGCAAGCAGATGTTCCTCGGCTTCGAGGGCGACCGGTGGTTGCGCGTGCACCTCGGCATGTACGGCGCGTGGGACTTCGCGGGCGACATCCGCATGGACGCGACCATCGCATCGGCCAACGGTCGGATGGGACAGACGAATCAGCGCGGCACGTTCCTCGAAGGCCCGAATCCCGACGCCGTGGTCCTCGACAGCGCGGGCGAGAACTCGCTGACCTCGATCGGCGCGCCCCGGCGAACGCGCCTGCGCATGTCGGAGGCCGAGACCGAGGGCAACGCCCTCGACTCGTTCCCGCCCGAGCCGATCGGGCAGGTTCGCGTGCGCCTGCTGACCGACACGGTGGTCGCCGACCTTCGCGGACCTACCGCCTGCGAGGTGCTCGATCCAGCGCAGGTCGAGCAGGTCGTGGCCAGGCTCGGACCCGACCCGCTGATCGAGGAGGGGCCCGGGGCCGAGGAGCGCTTCACGCGTGCGGTGCTGAAGACGTCGACGCCCATCGGCCTCCTCCTCATGGACCAGGGCGTGGTGGCCGGCATCGGCAACGTCTACCGCGCAGAACTCCTGTTCCGCGCCCGGCAGAACCCGCACACGCCGGGAAGGCAGGTGCCCGAAGAGCACGTGCGCCACCTCTGGCGCGACTGGGCGAAGCTCCTGCGTGTCGGCGTCGAGACCGGCCAGATGATGACGATGGACGACCTCGACGACGAGTCGTGGCGAGCGGCGATGGCGAACCGTGCCGACCGGCACTGGGTGTACAAGCGCGAGGGCCTGCCCTGCAGGGTCTGCGGCACGAACATCGTCATGGAGGAGGTCGGCGCGCGCAAGCTGTACTGGTGCCCGTACTGCCAGGCGTGACCCTGCGGCGTCACGCCATGTCGTCGGGCAACGACGGGTGCTCGCCGGGCACGGCGCGCGGCTTCGGGATGAAGAGGCCGATCACGCCGGCGAGCACCGCCACGCCGAGCCCGAGGAGGAACGCCAGGTCGAAGCTCTCCTGCGTCGGCACCTGCGTACCGTCGACGACGACGGCGGTCGAGGCCAGCACGGCCCCCATGACCGCGGCGGCGGAGCTCGTGCCGAGCGAGCGCATGAGCGCGTTGAGGCCGTTGGCCGCGCCCGTCTCGCTCGCGGGGACCGCGCGCATGATGAGGATCGGCATCGCCGCGTAGCCGAGGCCGATGCCGACGCCGATCATGGCGTTCAGCACGAAGATCTGCCACACCTCGCTCGACGCGACGAGGGCGACGGCGTATGCCACCGCGAGTGCCGCGGCACCCGCGACGAGCAGCGCCTTGCCGCCGAAGCGTCGGTTGAGTCGTGCCGTGACGGGCGCCATGGCCATCATCACGAGGCCCAACGGCATCAGCACGAGGCTGGCCTCGAGCAGCGTGAGGCCGAGCCCGACCCCTGTGGCGACGGGAAGCTCCAGCAGCTGGGGCAGCGTGATGTTCGACGCGAAGAAGGCGAATCCGATGGCGATGGATGCGAGGTTCGTGACGAGCACCGACGGCCGGGCCGCGACCCGGAGGTCCACGAGCGGTTCGGCGACGCGGAGCTGGTACCAGCCCCAGACGACGAGCACCGCGAGCCCGCCGAGCCCGACGCCGAGGGTCAGCGGCGAGGTCCATCCCCACGCGTTGCCCTGTGCCACGGCGATCAGGAGGCCGGACAGGCCGACGGACAACCCGATCACTCCGAGCACGTCGAAGCGACCGGGCGCGCGAAGGGTGCTCACCGGGACGATCACCGCGATGAGGACCAACACCACGACGCCGAGGACCCCCGACGCCCAGAACAGCAGGTGCCAGTCGGCGTTCTCGGCGATCAACGCGCTGACGGGAAGGCCCAGTGCTCCGCCGAACCCGAGCGTCGCGCTCACGAGCGCGACCGCACCGCCGATGTGACGCTCGTGCAGGTGGTCGCGGAGGATGGCGATTCCGAGGGGCACCACGCCGACCATGGCGCCCTGCAGGGCTCGTCCGACCAGGAGCACCGCCAGCGATTGCGACAGGGCCGCGATCACGCTGCCCACGATGAGCACGACGATGAGCGCGAGCACGATGCGCCGCTTGCCGTAGAGGTCGCCGAGCCGGCCCGCGATCGGCGTGGTGACGGTGGCGGTCAGCAGCGTGACGGTCACCACCCAGGCGGTCGCCTCGCGGGTCTCCCCGAGCAGCTCGGGCAGCTCGGCCTGGATCGGCACGACGATCGTGAACATGAACGACGAACAGGCGCCCGCGAAGGCGAGCACGGCGACGATCGGCCAGGTCTTCGGCGTACGGCTGAGACGCTCCCGCTCATCCCTGCCCCGCCTGACCATTCCCGCCAGCCTAACGGCCGTCGTCGATCGTCCCGGACGGTAGCGTTGAGGGGCATCCCGAAGGAAGGATCCTGATGCGCCAGAACCCGAGCTTCACGCTCGCCAGCGAGGAGGGCGTGAAGCGGCTGATCCGCGAGCACCCGTGGATGACGATCGTGAGCCACACGGATGGCTCGGGGCTCATGGCATCCCACTACCCCGTGCTCCTCGACGAGCGGGCCACCGGCATCGAGCTGCTCACCCACGTGGGCCGGCCCGACGAGGAGCTGCACGAACTCGGTCGGCACGAGGTCATCGTCATCGTGCAGGGGCCGCACGGCTACATCTCGCCCGGATGGTACGACGCGAATCCCGCCGTGCCCACCTGGAACTTCGTCACGGCGCACCTCTACGGAACCCCTCAGGTGCTCGACGCCGAGGAGAACCTCCGCGTGCTCGAGGCGCTCGTCGACCACTTCGAGGACCCCATGCCCGAGCCCAGGCGAATGCGAGGCACGCCCGAGAACTCGGACTACGCCGAGCGCATCGCGCCCGGCACCGTGGGCCTGCGCATCCCGATCACGCGGTTCGTCGCGAAGAACAAGATGAGCCAGAACAAGCCGGCCGAGACCGTCGACCGCATCATCGGCGAGCTCGAGGCCGGCGGCCCCTACGCGAATCCATCGCTCGCCGCCGAGATGCGCCGCACGCACGAGGCGCTTCGGGCAGCCCGGGCGTGAAGGGCACGAGTGCAGCCCAGACGGATGTCGCCGAGCCCCTGATCCTCGCCGGTGCGCGGCTGCCCGGCGGCACCGGACCCGTGGACGTGCATCTCGCCGACGGCAGCGTGGCTGCCATCGTGCCCGCGGACGCGGACGCGGACGCTCCCCGCGGCGACGGCCACGGCGACGGCGACGCGGCGGTCCGTCGCATCGAGCTCGATGGCCGGTTCGTCGTTCCGGGACTCCACGACCGGCACGTGCACATGTCCCAGTGGTCGATGGTGGTGCGCCGTGAGGACCTCTCGGGCATCGAATCCGCGGCGGCCGCCGTCGCACTCGTCGCCGGCCTCGTCGCTCGCGGTGAGCCCGAGGTGATCGGCATGGGCTACCGCGACGGACTCTGGCCCGATACGCAGTCGCGAGCGGCGCTCGATGCCGTGTCCGGCGACGTGCCGGTCGTGCTCGTCTCGGGCGACCTGCACTCGTGCTGGGTGAACTCCGCTGCCGCGCGACGGCACGGCTTCGACGGGATCGCCGGCGAGAGCGGCGTCCTCCGCGAAGACGACTGCTTCCGGCTGACCGGCATGCTCGACGACGTCGCCGACGAGGTGCTCGACGGGTGGGTCGCCGAGGCCGCCGCAGCGGCCGCCGCGCGCGGGGTCGTGGGCATCACCGACTACGAGATGCGGTGGAACCGTGACGACTGGGCGCGGCGCGCCGGCAGCGGCATCCGTTCGCTTCGCGTCGCGTTCGGCGTCTACACGCAGCACCTCGACCGTGCCATCGAGCTCGGGCTCCGCACCGGCGACGACGTGCCCGGCACCGAGGGGCTCATCTCCGTCGGTGGCTACAAGGTCATCACCGACGGCTCGCTGAACACTCGCACGGCGTGGTGCTTCGACCCGTACCCGGGCCTCGAGGGGCATCCGCACGCGTGCGGCGCACCCAACGTCCCCCTCGAGGAGCTCGTGCCCCTCATGCGTCGGGCGGATGCCGCGGGCATCACGCCGGCGGTGCACGCCATCGGCGACCGTGCGAACGCGGCGGTGCTCGACGCGTTCGAACAGGTCCGCCCGTCGGGATGGCACGGTCGCGGCGCGACCATCGAGCACGCACAACTGCTGCGTCGCGACGACCTGGCGCGGTTCGCCGCGCTCGGCATCATCGCGAGCGTGCAACCCGAGCACGCCATGGACGACCGCGACGTCGCCGACCGGTACTGGGCGGGCCGCACCGACCGCGCGTTCATGCTCGCCTCGCTCGAGGCGGTCGGCGTCGAACTCGCGCTCGGGTCCGATGCACCGGTCGCGCCGCTCGACCCCTGGATCGCGATCTCCGCGGCCGTCGGCCGCACGCGCGACGGGCGCGAACCGTGGCATCCCGAGCAGGCGATCGAGGCGCGGGCTGCGCTCGCCGCGTCGACGGGCGGGCGCGGCGCCGAAGTGGTGGTCGGCAGCCCCGCCGACATCGCGGTGGTCGAGCTCGATCCGCTGGCGGCATCCGTCGACGACCTCCGCGCGATGCCGGTGGCGGCGACGCTCCTCGGCGGGCGCTTCACCCATTCGCTGATCGAGTAGCGCCGGCGCCCTTCGACGGGCTCAGCGGCCCGACCGCCTCAGGCACCGACCCGCCCGGGGGTAAACCCCCGCGTCGATCCGGGCGTGCACCGGCTGTGACGCCGGGGCGTGGTTCGCGACGCTGGAACCATGCCGACCGTCACGCGACCCGCCTCCAGACTGCGCCGACCCCGTGCCACCGCCGGAGCGTTCACCGCCATCGCAGCGGGCGCACTCGTCGCGGTCTCGTTCGCCGGATGCGGCATCGCGGGTCCGGCGCCCGTCTCCACGGTCGGCAGGGTCGACTTCGACCGACCCCTCGCGATCCCGCCGCTCGCCGAGTCGACCGTCGACGCCGACGGCACTCGCGTCTTCGCCCTCGAGGCGCAGGCCGGCACGACCGAGTTCGAGCCCGGCACTCCGAGCGAGACCTGGGGATTCAACGGCTCGTACCTCGGTCCGACCCTCGTCGCCCAGCGGGGCGAGCGCGTGCGGGTCGACGTCACGAACTCACTCGCCGTTCCGACGACCGTGCACTGGCACGGCATGCACCTGCCCGCCGAGATGGACGGCGGACCGCACCAGATGATCGATCCGGATGCCACATGGTCGCCCGAGTGGGCGATCGACCAGCCCGCCGCGACCCTCTGGTACCACCCGCACCCGCACGGCGAGACCGAGGAGCACGTGCGGCGCGGCCTCGCCGGGATGTTCCTCCTGAAGGACGAGGCGGAGGCGCAGCCGGCCCTTCCGCGCGAGTACGGCGTCGACGACATCCCCGTGATCGTGCAGGACACGGGCTTCTCGGCCGACGGTGTCCGCGAGGCGCCGCAGCGCGGGTTCGCCGGCGCTCTCGGCGACGAACTGCTGGTGAACGGCACCCGCAGCCCGTACCTGGACGTGCGGACCGAGGCGGTGCGCCTCCGACTGCTCAACGCCTCGACGGCCCGAACCTATGCGTTCACGTGGGGCGACGACCGGCCCGTGGACCTCATCGCGACCGATGGAGGACTGCTCGCGGCATCCGTCGAACTCGATCGCATCATGCTGTCGCCCGGCGAGCGTGTCGAGGTCGTGGTGCGCATGACGCCGGGGGAGCGGCTCGTGCTCCGCTCCCAGCAGGCCGCCGAGGCCGCCGGCATGATCGACTCGATCGCCGCGATGAACGGCGGCACGGATTCCTTCGACGTGCTCGAGCTGCGTGCGGCCGACACCCTCGATGCCTCTCCCGCGCTACCGGACCGGCTCGTCGAGATTCCGCCGGTCGACGTGAGCGAGGTGGCGACGACCCGCACCTTCCGCCTGAACGGGTTCGAGATCAACGACACGGACATGGAGATGGGTCGCATCGACGAAACGGTCACCGTCGACACGACCGAGCGCTGGATCGTCGAGAACACCAGCCAGCTGCCGCACAGCTTCCACGTGCACGACGTGCAGTTCCGCATCGCCTCGATCGACGGGGCGCCGCCACCGCCGGAGCTCGCCGGATGGAAGGACACCATCTTCGCCGCCCCCGAGACGGAGTTCGAGCTGATCCTGCGCTTCGAGGACTACGCCGATCCCGACACGCCGTACATGTACCACTGCCACCTGCTGTGGCACGAGGACCAGGGCATGATGGGCCAGTTCGCCGTCGTCGAACCGGGCCGGTCTGCCACCATGACAGGAGGAACCCACCATGAGCACTGACACCGTGCCGACCGATGCCCCGACTCCGGACGTGAGCCCGCCGATGACGAACGAGACCACCACGAGCGCGACGGATGCCCCGCGCCGCCGTCGCGGCTACGGCGCCCTCTGGGCGAGCGTTCCGCGCGAGTTCGGGTTCCTCATCCTGACCATGCCCATCGCGATCGTCGGGCTGACGCTGCTCGCGAGCGTGTTCTTCACGGGCCTCGGACTGATCTTCATCGTGTTCGGCATCTTCATCGTGGTGGCGGCGATGTTCATCGCCCGCGGCTTCGGCACGCTCGAGCTGGTGCGGCTGGAATGGGCCGGCCGACCACGAATCGCCCGACCGGTGTGGGACCATGCGGATCGCAACCAGGGCTTCTGGCGCACCATGTTCGCGCCGTTCATCGACGGCCACTACTGGCTGTACCTGCTGCACGGGCTCATCATCAATCCGATCGTGAGCGTCGTCTCCTGGTCGATCACCGTCGCGTGGACCTCGGTCGCACTCG
>DASUVU010000063.1:0-7877 GCA_036378815.1 Agromyces sp.
CGCCCTGGTCGCGCTCGGCAACCGCGTGACGCCCGCCCGCATCCGTTTCGCGGGCGTGTCGAGCGAGGAGCAGCTGCTGAGCATGGTCGACGAGGCGGCCGAGCTCGAGGTGCTCGAGCAGGCCGACCGCGAGCTGATCCACTCGATCTTCGAGTTCAACGACACGGTCGCGCGTGAGGTGATGGTGCCGCGCACCGACATGGTCACCATCGACGCGTCGGCACACCTCGCGCAGGCGATGTCGCTGTTCCTGAGAGCGGGATACTCGCGCATCCCGGTGATCGAGCACGATGCCGATGACGTGACCGGCATCCTCTACCTCCGCGACCTGGCGCGACTGAGCTTCGAACGCCCGCTCGACGCCGAGCGGCTGCAGGTCGGCGAGCTCGTGCGGCCCGCCGCCTTCGTGCCCGACTCGATGAAGGCCGATGCGCTCCTGCGACAGATGCAGGTGGAGTCGAATCACCTCGCGATGGTGGTCGACGAGTACGGAGGCATCGCCGGTCTCGTGACCCTCGAAGACCTCATCGAGGAGCTCGTCGGCGACATCTCCGATGAGTACGATCGCGAGGCGGCGCAGGTCGAGGATCTCGGCGAGGGACGGTTCCGGGTGAACGCGCGACTGCCCATCGACGACCTCGGCGAGTTGTTCGGCCTCGACCTCGACGATGAGGACGTCGACTCCGCGGGTGGCCTCCTCGCGAAGGAGCTCGGCCGATTGCCGCAGCGCGGTGAGCGGGTGACGGTCTCGGGCCTGATCCTCGAGGCGGAGCGCACCGAGGGTCGGCGCAAGCGCATCTCAACCATCCTCGTGGAACGCGACCAGGCTCTCATCGACGCACAGACGGCGTTCGACACGAACGACGTCGACGGAAGGAACAACCACCGTGACTGAGTACCGTGCCGGGTTCGTCTCGATCGTGGGGCGGCCGAACGTCGGCAAGTCGACGCTCACGAACGCGCTCGTCGGCGAGAAGGTCGCGATCACGAGCTCGAAGCCGCAGACGACCCGCCGCGCCATCCGAGGCATCGTGCACCGCGAGCACGGGCAGCTGATTCTCGTCGACACGCCCGGCCTGCACCGCCCGCGCACGCTCCTCGGCGAGCGCCTGAACACGCTCGTGCAGTCGACGCTCGGCGACGTCGACGTCATCGCGTTCTGCGTGCCCGCGAACGAGGCGATCGGCCCCGGCGACCGCTTCATCAACGAGCAGCTCGACCAGTATCCGCGCGCGAAGAAGGTCGCGATCGTCACGAAGACGGATGCCGCGCCGAAGGTCAGGGTGGCCGAGCAGCTGCTCGCCGTCTCCGAGCTGCGCGAATGGGCGGCGATCGTGCCGGTCTCGGCACCGAAGGGGGAGCAGCTCGAGGTGCTCGTCGACGAGCTGCTCGCGCTCATGCCCGAGTCGGATCAGCCGCTCTACCCGGCCGAGACGGTGACCGATGAGGACACGTCGGAGCGCATCGCCGAGTTCATCCGCGAGGCCGCGCTCGAGGGGGTGTCCGACGAACTGCCGCACTCGATCGCCGTCACCGTCGACGACCTCGTCGAGCGCGACGACAAGGACCTGCTCGAGATCTACGCGAACCTGTTCGTGGAACGCGACAGCCAGAAGGGCATCATCATCGGCAAGGGGGGCGCTCGGCTCAAGGAGGTCGGCGCCACCGCGCGTGCACAGATCGAGCAGCTCCTCGGTCGCAAGGTGTACCTGGCGCTGCACGTGAAGGTCGCGAAGGACTGGCAGCGCGACCCCAAGCAACTCGGGCGCCTCGGATTCTGAACGTACGACCTGAGGATGATTCCGCCGGTACGGCGGCGGATGAAGCGGCTCAGGCGCGTACGGTGGATCGGTGCCCACCTCCCTGAGTCGCGGAAGGCTCACGACCGACATCGTGCTCGCGCTCGTGTTCGCGCTCGCCTGCCTGCCGTTCGCGCTGCTCGGGAACGCCGCCGACCTCGTGGCGCTCGTGGGGTTCACCGGAGCCCTCGCCGTGCGAAGGCTCTCGCCGGCTTGGTCGCTTGGAATCGCCTGGGCGGCCGCGATCGTGCAGATGGCGGCGCTCCGCGACCTGCAGTTGTACGACGCGGCCGTGCTCGGCGTGCTGTACTCCACGGCTGCGCACGGCGGGCGGGTCGTGAAGTGGGCGGGTCTGGCCAGTGCGTTGGCGGGCGCGGTGATCGCCACCGCGTACCTCGGCCTCGTGAAGCCGCTCTTCGACGGAGCCACCTCGTTCGCCGAGGACCCGTGGCGGGCGCTGTTCACGACGGGATTCCTCATCGTCGCCTCGATCGCCGTCCTCGTGCTCGCCTGGACCGCCGGGCTGCTCGTCCGATCGATTCGCGACTCGAGAGAGGTGCGTCGGCGCGAGGAGGCGGCCAACCGCGAGCGGGCGCTCGTCGAGTACCGGTACGTCGTCGAACAGGAGCGCAACCGCATCGCCCGCGACATGCACGACGTGGTCGCGCACTCGCTCGCCGTCGTCATCGCCCAGGCCGACGGCGCTCGATTCGCGGCCCGCACGCATCCCGGAACGGCCGTGGATGCGCTCGACACGATCTCGACCGTCGCCCGCGATGCGCTCGGTGACGTGCGCCTGCTCCTCGCCGAGCTCCGGCACCACGAGGGCGACGCGCCGCAGCCGGTGCTCGATGACCTCGGAGAGCTCATCGACGGGGTGCGGTCGGCGGGTCTCGACGTGCGCTTCACCGAGACCGGTGAACGGCTCGAGCTCGGCACGGGCCACCAGATCGCCGCGTTCCGCATCGCCCAGGAGGGCCTGACGAACGCGCTCCGCCACGGCGACACCGCCGCGCCCGTCGAATTATGGCTCCGCTGGCACGACCGGGGCGTCGAGCTCGAGATCGTGAACGCGGTGCGAGCGGATGCCGCGGCAGCCGACTCGGCTCCGGCATTCGGTCATGGCATCCCCGGCATGCGCGAGCGCGCACAGCTCGCCGGAGGCTCGCTGCAGGCGGAGGTCGGCGTCGACGGCCGGTTCCGTCTCGTCGCGCGCATCCCCGCCCAGCTGGCGGCGACGGTATGAACGCCATCAGCGTGGCGCTCGTCGACGATCAGGCGCTGTTCCGGGCCGGCGTGCGGATGCTCGTCGAATCGCAACCCGACCTCCGGATCGCGGGTGAGGCCGGCGACGGCGTCGCGGCGGTCGACCTCGCGGCACGGGCTCGGCCCGACGTGATGCTGATGGACGTGCGGATGCCGCTGCAGGACGGCATCGCGGCCACCGAGCAGATCCTCGCCGACGCGGATCGCGAGCAGCGCCCGCCTCCGCGCATCCTCGTGCTGACCACGTTCGACCTCGACGAGAACGCGGCCCGCGCCATCCGCGCCGGTGCGAGCGGATTCGTGCTGAAGGACGCCGATCCCGAGTTCCTGCTCGCCGCCATCCGCACGGTGCACCGGGGCAACCAGGTCATCGCGGCATCCGCCACCCGTGAGCTGTTCGCCCATGTGGGGCGGGGGAGCGGCCGCCGGCCGGCACCCGCGGCATGGTCAGAGCTCACGCCACGGGAGCGCGAGATCTTCGGGCTCGCAGCCCGCGGGCTCTCGAACGCCGAGATCGCGGCATCCGAGTTCCTGTCGGAGGCGACCGTGAAGACGCACGTGAGCCGCATCCTGGCGAAGCTGGGGCTGCGCGACCGGGTGCAACTCGTCGTCTTCGGATACGAGCACGACCTGCCCGCCGCTCCCTGAGCCCGTCGAACGAGCGCGTCATCCTGCAGGATGACGTGGAACCATCCGACGGCCGGATGCCGCGGCTCGTGCTCGCTCCGTAGCGTCGAGGGCATGCAGATTCAACCTTCCGACCTCGGCCTCATCGCCCGGGTCACGAACCTCGGCAAACGGTACGGACAGGGTGCCGGGATCGTGACCGCCCTCGACGACGTCTCACTCGGGCTACGACGTGGCGAGTTCACCGCGATCATGGGGCCATCGGGCTCGGGCAAGTCGACGCTGATGCACATCATGGCCGGGCTCGACACACCGAGCACCGGTCGCGCGTGGCTCGGGGACACCGAGATCACCGAGCTGTCCGACTCCGCGCTCACGGTGCTTCGGCGTCGCAGGATCGGCTTCGTGTTCCAGTCGTTCAACCTCGTGCCGACCCTCGATGTCCTGGGCAACGTGCTGCTTCCGTTCGAGCTCGACGGGAGGCGCCCGAGCCGCGACGAGCAGGACTGGATCGACGGGCTCATCGAGACGCTCGGGCTCGGCGCGCGCCTGCGTCACCGCCCGCACGAGCTGTCGGGCGGCCAGCAGCAGCGCGTTGCCATCGCCCGGGCCCTGGCAACGCGGCCCGACCTCGTGTTCGCCGACGAGCCCACCGGCAACCTCGACTCCCGCACCGGGCGGGAGGTGCTCGGCCTGCTCTCGGCCGCGAGCAGCCGCTACGGACAGTCGATCGCGACGGTCACCCACGATCCGATTGCGGCGAGTCACGCCGACCGCATCCTGTACCTCGCAGACGGACGCATCGTTCGCGACGCACCGAGATCGTCGGCGGAGGAGATCTCGTCGTACATGCTGTCGATGGAGGTCGCGGCCTGATGCGCACCCGAGTGAAGGATCAGTGGCCCACGCTGCTCGTCGCGGCCCTGGCGGGCACGTTCGGCGTCGCGCTGCTGCACGTGACCGGCATGCTGGCCGTGGCGATCGCGGCCGACGACGTCACGGGCGAGAGCGACACCGTCGCCCTCATGCTCGGGCTCGTCGCCACCGTCTTCATCGTCATCGCGGTGTACGTCAGTGCGGTCGTCACCGCCAACACGGTCGCCACCGTGGTCGCCGGACGTACGCGGCTCATCGCCCTCCTGCGTCTCATCGGGTCGAGCGCTCGCGCGCAGCGCGTGCAGATCGCGCGGGAGGGACTGCTCATCGGGTTCGTCGGCGCCGTCATCGGCGTCGCAGCGGGCTCGGGCGTCGCCATTTCACTCGAGCGCGTGGCGGTTGCGACCGACCTGATGCCCGCGACGAACTACGACTACGCCAACATCGCGGTCGTGCTGCCAGCCGTCGCGGTGATCGTCACGACATGGCTCGCGTCGTGGGTGGGCTCGCGGCGCGTGCTTCGCGTGCGCCCGATCGAGGCGATCGGCGACGCGCACGAGCACGACCGCGAGGAGCTCGGCCGGCGACGCGTGCGCAACGTGTCGGCGGTGGTGCTCTTCGTGGTCGGTGTCGCGCTCCTCGTCGCGGGCATCCTCTGGGGGCTCACCGAGCCGTACGGGGTGCTCGTCGGCATGGCCGGCGGCATCCTCTCATTCACCGGCATCGTGCTCGGCGCCCACGTGGTGATGCCGCCCGTGCTGCGACTCGTCGGGCGTGCGCTCGGCACGTCCCCGGCGGCCCGATTGGCCGCGGAGAACGCCGTGCGCCACCCCGAGCGGAGCTCCCGCATGACGATCGGACTCGTCATCGGGGTCACGCTCGTCACGACCTTCGCGGTGACCGTGGAGTCGTACCGCGAGCTGATCCGTGCGGCGCAGCGTGCCCAGCCGGAGGTGTTTGCAGGCGTCGAGGAGATGCTCGACGTCACGGTCGCGGTCTTCACGGTGCTCATCGGCTTCAGCGCGCTGATCGCCGCGATCGGCATGGTGAACACGCTGTCGCTCAGCGTCATGCAGCGCAGCCGGGAGCTGGGTCTGCTGCGGGCACTCGGGTTCGACCGGCGGCAGCTGCGCAGCATGATCATCGCGGAGAGCGCCGCACTCACGCTCGCGGCCACGGTGACCGGGATCGTGCTCGGATTTGGCTATGGCTGGGCCGGGGCGCAGTCGCTCCTCGGCGGCGCGCAGGGTGAGGGCGTGCTCGTGCTTCCCGGCATCCCGTGGGCCATGTTCGGCGTGTTGCTGCTCGCGGCCGGCGTACTGACGCTCGTCGCATCGATCGCACCGGCGCGTCGCGCCATGCGGGTCGCGCCGGTGGTCGCCCTGGCCGTCGAGTAGGGCCGTGTTAGCCTTGTCCCGTGCTTCACGGCCTGCTTCTCCTTAGCCGCCGCAGCGAGTCCTAACCCAGGCCTCCCTCGCTGCGGAGTTCGTCGTCGGCTGAAACCCACCCGCAGAGCGAGAAGAGCACCCCATGCAGAACACCCAGAAGCCGTCGGCGATGCCCGTGCATCGGTATCGCCCGTACCACGAGCAGTTCCAGGTCGAGCTGCCCGACCGCACGTGGCCGTCGAAGCGCATCACCGCCGCACCGCGCTGGTGCGCCGTCGACCTGCGCGACGGCAACCAGGCCCTCATCGACCCGATGAGCCCCGAGCGCAAGCGCATCATGTTCGACCTGCTCGTGCGCATGGGCTACAAGGAGATCGAGGTCGGGTTCCCGTCGGCCAGCCAGACCGACTTCGACTTCGTGCGCAGCCTGATCGAAGAGCACGCGATCCCCGACGATGTCACCATCCAGGTGCTCACGCAGGCCCGCGACCACCTCATCGAGCGCACGTACGAGTCGATCCGCGGCTCCAGGCAGGCGATCGTGCACCTCTACAACTCGACGAGCGTCCTGCAGCGCGAGGTGGTGTTCCGCAGCGACAGGCAGGGCATCATCGACATCGCGCTGCACGGCGCCCGCAAGTGCCGCGAGATGGAGGCATCCGTCGCCGGCACGACGGTCTACTACGAATACTCGCCCGAGAGCTACACCGGCACCGAGCTCGAGTACGCCGTCGACGTGTGCAACCAGGTCCTGGAGGTCTTCGAGCCGACACCCGAGCGGAAGGTCATCATCAACCTGCCCGCGACGGTCGAGATGGCGACGCCCAACGTCTACGCCGACTCGATCGAGTGGATGAGTCGGCACCTGAACCACCGCGAGAACGTGATCCTCTCGCTGCACCCGCACAACGACCGCGGCACCGCGGTGGCCGCCGCCGAGCTCGGGTACATGGCCGGTGCCGACCGCATCGAGGGGTGCCTGTTCGGCAACGGCGAGCGCACCGGCAACGTCGACCTCGTCGCCCTCGGGATCAACCTGTTCACCCAGGGCATCGACCCGCAGATCGACTTCTCCGACATCGACGAGGTGAAGCGCACCGCCGAGTACTGCAACCAGCTGCGCGTCGGCGAGCGCAGCCCCTGGGCGGGCGACCTCGTCTACACCGCGTTCTCGGGGTCGCACCAGGACGCCATCAAGAAGGGCTTCGAGGCGATGGAGGCCGAGGCGGCCCGCCGCGGCATCCGTGTCGACGACCTCGAGTGGGGGGTGCCGTACCTGCCCGTCGACCCGAAGGACCTGGGCCGCAGTTACGAAGCCGTCATCCGGGTCAATTCGCAGTCGGGCAAGGGCGGCGTCGCGTACCTGCTCAAGACCGACCACGCCCTCGACCTGCCTCGTCGCCTGCAGATCGAGTTCTCGGGCGTCGTGCAGGCCAAGACCGACGCCGAGGGCGGCGAGGTCACGAGCGACGAGATCTGGCGGATCTTCACCGACGAGTACCTGCCGGCGCCGCAGGACCGTCCCGACGAGAAGTGGGGCCGGTTCGAGCTGCTGTCGCTGCGCACCGAGAGCGACCTCACCGGTTCGGTGCGCGTGCGGGTCGGGCTGCGCGACGGCGAGGAGCGGGTCGAGGCGGATGGCGCGGGCAACGGCCCTGTCGCGGCGTTCCTCTCGGTGCTGGCCGCCGAGGGCGTGGACGTGCGGGTGCTCGACTACAGCGAGCACGCCCTGTCGGCCGGGGGAGATGCCCTCGCCGCGGCATACGTCGAGTGCCAGGTCGGCGGTCGCACGCTCTGGGGGGTCGGCGTCGACGCCGACATCTCCACCGCGTCGCTGAAGGCGGTCGTCTCGGCGGGCAACCGGGCATTGCGCGGAGCACGCGTCGAGGTCGACGAGCGCCAGGCCGGCGGAGTCTGGTCG